>NZ_JALXBK010000023.1 GCF_026991475.1 Sulfurimonas sp.
AATTATCCCTTTTTGTCCTGAAGCACCTCTTTTTGGAACACCAAGAGAGCGCATTAATGTAGTTGATGTAAATGGTGAGCAGCGCATAGTTACAGATGAAACAAATGTAGATGTAACACTGCGTTTAAAAGAGGAGATAGAACACTTTTTAGAACAGAACCCTAAGTTTGATCGTATAGTATTAAAGTCAAAATCTCCAAGTTGCGGCTACAAAACAACCCCTGTTTTAAATGAGTCAAAAGAGCAACTCTATTTGGGAAATGGAATTGCAGCGAATGTCATAGCAAAACACTCTCCTCATTCAAGAATAGAGAGTGAGTTAGATTTTTCTGAGTCTATTTGAAAAGATTCTCGAAATACTCCTCAATATCTCCTGGAGTAGAAGAGATACTCATAAACTGTCCCATGCTTAGTTTTGGAAAACTAAGTGCAAGGTAGTATTTTGGATGCATGATTTTTGCTTCATCATTCTCTACAAAGACCATATATGGTAAAAAAGCTGTGTTCTTTTCACCCTTTATCTCTGAAACATAGGATTTTTCACCGTTCTTTGTAGGCATAGCGACACCGACAAGTGTTCCCTCTTTGAGTTTTATTTCAAATACGATGTTGTCACCTGCATTTTTCTTGAGTTTTTCTAAAAGATTTTTTCCCTTAGCTATTTCTAGCATATCTTCATAGTATGGCATACTCATCATAAAATGATACCCTTTGATGTCATCTTCATCAAGTGCATCAGCTGAACCTGTAAGCTTTCCAAACGCAGTCGCAAGTGCACTGTTGATACTCTTTGCAGTTGCATCTGTATAATCATCTTCGATGAATGCACGCATAAAGTACTCTGGGTTTGTAAAGACTAAAGTATTGTCTTTTTTGTCTACAAGTACTTTTTGTACGGCTGCAAAACTGTTGTCATCATCTTTTGATGCTTCTTGCTGTATAGCTGCGTTTGTGTATGCGATTACATGGTAGTTAGGGTTTGACATAGCATTGTACTCGCCAACGACTTTAAATCCTTGTGTTGTTAGGGCAGATTTTACTGCGTCACTGTTCTTAAACGCAGCATATTCATAAGTGCTGACATCTTTAGCCATCAGAGTTGAAGTAAGGAGTGCTGCAAGTGCTCCTGAGAGTAGTAGTTTTTTCATTAAATCTCCATTGATATTAGATAGGATTATTATAATTAATTATAGTGTTTTTGTCAATTGTTTTAATATATAATTAAAAAATATTATATGAAGTGTGAAGTTTTTAGAGGTTCTCTGAATAAATTAACATTTATGTAACACTTTTAGAATATACTTCATAAATTTAATTAAGGTGGGTGTTATGCGTAATAAATTTATAGTCTCTTTTATGGGATTGTTGACAATTGGTTTAGTAACTCTTCTAAACGCAGCAATGTTTCAAACTGTGCCAGCTTCAAAGGCTAAGTTGTTACAGACAGGTGAGCAGAAGTATTTTTGTAATGTTTGTGGTATGAATCTTGTAATGTTTTATAAAACTAATTATGCAGCTTCTGTTAATGGTCAAGAGAAACAATATTGCTCTCTTCATTGTCTTGTAGAAGATAGAGATAAGAATCATGCAGATCCTCAAAACATCAAAGTCGTGGCTGCTGATACATTGAAATTTATAGATGCAAAAAAAGCCTATTTTGTTGTTGGCTCTTCTAAAAAAGGGACTATGAGTATGGTAAGTAAATATGCTTTCTCAAGTTTAAACGCAGCAAGTAAATTTGCAGCTAAATTTGGTGGTGAGGTGACTGATTTTAATGCTGCAATAGAGGCAGCAAAAGAAGATTTTCCAAAAGATTCGCATATGATAGGTAAAAAGCAGCATAAAATGTCTCAAATGGGTGCAATGATCTATGAAAAAAAGTGCACAAAAATAGATAAAACTTTTGATTCAGTTGCCAAAGCAAAAGCATTTGTTGTCTCTAAAAAAGTTTGTAAAGATTTGAATCCTAAAGAACTTCAAGCAGTTGGACTTTATTTGATAAATAGATAGTGGTGAAATGGACTCTATAAATTTTTTCTCAATTATCACTATTGCTTTTTTAGGCTCATTTGGACACTGCATAGGTATGTGTGGTGGTATTGTTGTTGCATATAGTACAACGAAAATAGATGGTAAATGGAGTAAAACAAAGCAAGCATTTGCGCATCTTCTTTACTCTTTTGGTCGTATTTTTACATATACCCTTCTTGGTGCTATGTTTGGATTTTTAGGAGGGGTAGCTACTTTTAATAATTTTACAAATGGAATGTTACTTATAATCGCAGGTACTTTTATGATACTTGCAGGACTTTCACTCTCTGGAAAAATTAAATTTT
>NZ_JALXBK010000024.1 GCF_026991475.1 Sulfurimonas sp.
TTAAGAAACATCCACTCTTTGGAGTAGGTACAGGAGATTCAATGGATGAAATTGAACGGAATGTACCTAAAAAGTATTCTGGTATTCATGCAATGCCTCATGAACATAATCAATTTTTGAGCGTATTTGTCTCTCTCGGTATTGTGGGATTATTGTTTTTTTTAAATATATATTATCAGATATTTAAGTACAATCAACCAGACAAAGAGCTACGCTTTATAATGATCTTTTCTACATTGGCAGTAACATTTGGTATTTTAACTACACAATTTAATTTAAGATTTTTTATGCCATTATGGATTGTGATGCTTAGCATTACAATGATTGATAAGAAACGAAGGACGATATCCGCAGATATTAATGATAAGCGTGTAAATAAAGAAATAGTAATAACGGCAATTCTTGTCTTTGTATGTGTATCAATTTTAAAATATAAATTACATTAATAAAGAGATATATTCTTCGGCTTCACGCTTAGGGGAGAAGACTTTTTTAGCAATTAAAATATTTTTTTCAGCTAATTTTTTTTCTTCTGTAATATTTTTAACAATGTATAGAAGTCTTTCTTTAAGAGCACTTAAATCTTGATCTTTAACAAGATGAATATGAAAACCCATTTCTCCAAAATTACTTATGGCCGTATTATCAAAAGCTAGTACTATAATACCATGGGAAATTGACTCCATCATAACATTACCATATCCCTCATCTGGAGTTGGAAAGAGAAAAATATCATGTTCTCTATATTTTTCATAAATATTATTTGTAAATCCATTAATGTGTATATGATTTTTATATGATATAGAATTTAGGAGACTCTCTAATTGTTCTTTGTATTTTTGATCGTGAGGACCATAATTATTAAATATAAAGTCTATTTCATTATCATATAGTATCTTGCAAGCGAGAATAGCTTTATCAATACCTTTACCTGATGTTACTCTTCCTGCATGTAATATTCTTATTTGTTGAGATGGAGTTCTCTCTTTCATGCAAAGTTTATTAGCTAAAGAGGGAACGATGACTTTTACTTTTGTATTTTTTCCAAATGGAATAATATATTCAATATTTCCTAACATATATTTAGAAATAGCTACATGCCATACAACTTTAGAATATACTAATTTATGAAACCAATCTTTTTTTGGGTGAGATTTAATTGTTCCATGCCTAACAATTAAATTTATATCTAAGCCTAAAAAAGCAAAATATAATGATTTCATTTCAGAAGCACCAACAAATATTACATTCTTAATATGTTTTTGTTGTAAAATTTTTCTAACTCCTGATATAATACCTGGACTCATCATTGTTGTTGAAAAATTTATTGTTTCAAATTCAATTGACGAATAATCAGGATTATTTAGACATTCATTATGTATAAAAGTATCCTGTTTTATTATGTAAGTTACATCAATATATGTGCCTAATATTTTTGCTAATTTTGTAGCAGCTAACTCCATTCCACCAGTATGATGAGATAAACATATAACTGCTGTGGGCTTTTTTTCCTGATTTATATTATTCATTGCTATTAAAAATATCTCTAGTATAAATTTTTTCTTTTACATCAAGTAAATCATTTGAAAGCCCTACATACCCAGTTCCTGCTATTTTCATTCTTACTCCCAATTATTAACTCTAAGTTTATTAATATACTCTTTTAGTTTCATTTTTGGTTCCCATCCAAGTGATTTTGTCTTTTCTGTCATGACATCAGCTACCATTCTATTTCCTTTTCTCTCTGGTAGCATAATGAGTTTACCATTTTTTATGGCTTCTTCTTTTTTCATACCTAAAAACATCTCTGCAACTTCAAGGATAGAATAGGCTTCTTCATGTCCTATACCAAATTCATCACCATAACCATACTCTCCAACTTTTATCAATGCACTTATAATATCATCAATATGAGTAAAATTTCTTTTTTGAGTTCCTGGACTTACAACTGTAAGTGGTTCTCCTTTTCTCATTTTTTCTTTGAAGAGTGCTATGAGCGTTGCATATTTTCCTGTTTCTATCTCTCGGGAGCCATAAACATTATAGAAGTAAGTAATGGCATATGGAACATTAAACCATCTTTCAAAGTTTTTTACAAGTTCAGTATTTGTTGCTTTAGTCCAAGCATAAGGACTGGCATCTCTACCTAAGCCTCCATCACCAAATTTTGTACTGCTACCTGCATATAAAATTTTACATCCAACCTTTCTAGCAAATTCAAGAACTTCAAATGTACCAATTTTATTAAGCCTATAAACTAGCTCAATATCTTCGAACGATTGCTCAACACGAGAATACTCACCAAGATGATAAATCATATTTGGCTCAAAATCAATAAGTTTTTTAATCTCTTTTGTTTCACCTTTAATGTAAATTACACCTTCTATATGATTGCGTGTACTACCAGTAAAATAGTTATCAAGGCTATAAACTTTATGACCTTTTTTTAATAAATTTTCACAAAGGTGACTTCCTACAAATCCGGCTCCACCTGTTACTAAGATTTTCTTTTGCATTTTGTTCCATTTTTATAAAAGTTTTTCATTTTATCAAAAGTAAGATTAAAAAAGATATAATTCTCTTTTATTTTAGGAGTTTATGTGTCTGCACCATTACATGTTAAATTTAGAAGAGAGTTAAAAGTAGTAGTTGGAAATTCACTTCGTTATTTTTCTCCAAAACTTTCAAATGAAATTATTGATTCTTTTGAAATTAAGAGTATCCTTGTAATTCGTATAAACTATCGTATAGGAAATATGCTTTTTACAACACCTCTTATTCAACAATTACAAACAAATTTTCCGAATGCAAAAATTGATGTCTTAATTGGTGCACCTTTTACAAAAAATCTTTTTACTGGATTTAAAAATGTTGAAAATATTTATGATTTTCCCCGTGCTTTATTAAAACATCCTGTAGCACTTTTCAAATATGTTAGGCAATTAAGAGCTAAAAAATATGATGTTGTTTTGAATCTTAATGGAAACTCTTCAAGTGATCGTTTGGCAACGCTTTTAGCAAAATCTACATATAAAGTTGCTTTTTGTAATGATACCACTTTTACACCAGTCAATAGATGTGTAAAGAGAGAGGACTTAGAGATTAATCATGAAGCACTTAAACCTTTGGAACTTATGAAAATTTTTGATATATCTCCAGATTATAATTTAAAGCTCTCTATTGCTTTATCTGAAAAAGAGTTGGAGCGGGGTCGTGAAGAACTTTTTAAACTATTAGGTAAAAAGAGTAATGGCAAAGTTTTTGCGATTTTTAGAAATGCCCGTTTTGATAAGCTTATTGATGATGAATATTGGCAAGAATTAGTGCAGTCATTACAAAAAATAGATAAGAGAATTATCTTTATAGATATTCTCTCTCCAGATGTTCCTGTTAAACTCTCCAATGAAGTTGTAGCATATTCTCAAAAAGATTTACGAAAACTCGCTGCATTTATGGCTAATTTGGATGCCTTTATCTGTGGAGATACAGGACCTATGCATTTAGCAAGTGCTAGTGGCGTACCTACAATCGCTCTGTTTAAAACAACAGCACCTACATTATATGGAACGCTCAAAGATCGTGATATATCTTTAGAAATTAAAGATATATCTGTTCAAGAGGTGGCAGTAAAGATTCTAAAGCATTTAATGCTTTAATCTTTTATACCAATTTTTTACGAGAAAGTCAGTTACAGCTATGCTAGCTTTTCTATATGCATCACATTTTTTCTCTATCTCATTTTTTGGAACTCCAGATTCAAATGCTCCATCAGATGTAACAATAACTCCTGCTTCATTAATGCCACAATGCAATATACTTTTATCTAAAAGATTATTTCCTACAGCCATATACGAACTATTGGATAGTGTAAGATTGTATAGCGTTGGAAATAGATCTTTATGTGACCCAGCTACTGATGTATCTATGGGCTTTTTAGGTTTTATACTTGAAGGAAGATATATATAAAACGGTATCTGTTTGGACTCTTGATAGAAATGATCATATTTCATATGCCCCTCAAAAGTATTGTTGTCTGCTGTAATAACAACAACAGTATTTTTTGCTAGTGGTGAAGATTTAATCGCATCAAGAAATTTTCCAGCCATATCTAATGCGTATTGATAGTCATAGAGTCGCTTGAGAATGCCTTTGTGATCTCCTTTAAGATGTTTTGAAAGGTTTGCGTCAATAGTGAGTTTTTTTGATTTATAATCTGCATAGAGTTCAAATGGTGGATGGTTATTTGTTGTCATAGCATAGATAAATTGTGGTTTTTTGGCATCTTTTAATCTCTTGATAATATATTTGTAGAGAAATTGATCATAAACTCCCCAGTCATGAAAATCTTTTGCTTTATTTAGATGAAGTGTTTGGGCTATTTTTACTTTTCCTTCTACATGTTCGAATCCTTGATGAGGAAAAAAGCCACCAACATTTCTCCATGATAGATCTCCTCCATAAAGATAGCGTGTCTCATATCCATTTTTTTCATAGACACGAGCAGCTGCTGTAGGAAATTGCATATTTTTAAAGATACTTTGTCCATAAGGAATGGTATTTGGGCGTGCTACTAGATTTAATAGTAAGGGTTCCATAGAGACAATAGTACCATTGGCAGCCGAGATAAAATTTGTGAATAGAGTATCTTCTTCAAAATGTTTTTTAAGATGTCTCATAATGTCAAAATGGTCACTTTCATACTTTAAAATTGGTGTTCCAAAACTTTCAACTTGAATAACAACGACATTTGGCTTAAGTTTTTGTATCTGTTTATTGTAAGGTGTTGTTTTCAGTAGATTTTTTTCTGGATCTTGTAGATTGATTATTTTTTTGTTTGTAACTATTTGAAATGCAGCACTTATATTGTTTTCAAATCCCATCTCTTTTACAAGATTTCTTTGTGATTTTAAACTTTTTTTATAGTAGTTTACGGCATCTATTAATGAGTAAACAGAGTTTTTTCTGACCTGATTGACAAAGTGATTGCTTGATACATCTTTAATCCAATGAGAAATTGGGAACATACCAACAGAGCCCCGAATAGCTAAAAGAGTCACTAATGCAATAGTAAAAAGGATTGAAAATTGTGTAGATATTTTAAAGGTTTTCTCTTTTTTTGACATAGGCAGGGAGAATATTTTTTTAATTATAAAGGCTAATGTAGATATATAGAGTATTGCTACTATAAAAATTTTAATGGTCGGATAATTTTTCCAAAATATTTTTAAAAGGGCAGTTGTATCATCGTTAAAAAAACCAAATATAAAGATGGAAATATGCTCATTAAAAAAAGCATAATATCCATAATCAACAGCGAGAATAAGAGAAGCGACAACATCTATGATAAATAGATACCAAATAAATAAGGGCTTTGTAACTTTATAAGAGACTCTTCTTTGTAAAAATGTAAAGAGAATTGCCATAAGTACAATAGGTATAAAGGTGTATCCAAGAATGGATAGATCAAGTCTGCTTCCAAGCCAAAATGCACCCAAAATTTCTGAAAATGGTACATTTTTTACTGTATCAGGAGCAAATGAGAAGTAGAAAAATAGCCGAAAAAGAGACATAAAGAGAAGCATAATGAGCTGAACATAAAGAGAAGACTTAAGTAAATAAAGTATATGTTGAAATGTTATTTTTTCATTTGTTTGCATAAAAATCCTTAATAAAATTATTTGCTATTTTAACATATTTTATAAGCCCTTAATCACTTTATTAGTATTTTTTAGAGATAATCGCAGTTATTAAACAAGTTTTTAAATCAATACAAATGGATGAAAATGTTAGATTTTGCAAAATTTACAAAGTACTCAAAACCTGGTCCCCGTTACACTTCTTACCCTACAGCTTTAGAATTTAAAGATGATTTTAAGTATGACGAGTATATAAATAAGTTGGAATCTCAAGATAGTAAACGTCCTTTGAGTCTCTATTTTCATCTTCCATTTTGTAAAAATGCCTGCTATTTTTGCGGATGTAATGTTGTTTTTACTTCTAAAGAAGATAAAATGGTTCGTTATATAGACTATCTTAAACGCGAACTTAAAATTCTTTCACAACATCTTGATATGAAACGCAAGGTAATTCAAATGCATTTTGGCGGAGGTACTCCGACATTCTTTTCAGCAGCGCAGCTTGATGAGATCATTAGTGAAATAAAATCTTATTTTCCTAACTTTGTAAAAGATGCCGAAATTTCATGTGAGATAGATCCTCGTCATATTAATGAAGATCAAATGAAAGTGATGGCTTCTCATGGCTTTAACCGTGTAAGTTTTGGTATTCAAGATTTTAATGAAAAAGTACAAATTGCAGTGCATCGTGTGCAACCATATAATGTTACAAAAGATGCAATGGACTTGGCGAGAAAATATAATATGCACTCAGTAAATGTAGATTTGATTTATGGATTGCCATTTCAAACTTTAGAGACTTTTAAAGAGACACTCGCTCTTGCACTTACACTTAACCCTGATAGATTTGCAGTCTTTAACTATGCGCATGTGCCGTGGCTTAAAAAGACAATGCGTAAGATAGATGAGACAACGCTGCCTCGTCCAGATGAGAAGCTGCAAATTATGCAGTACACCATTGATTTTTTAACTAAGAACGGCTATAAAATGATAGGGATGGATCACTTCGCAAAACCTGAAGATGAGCTTTTTAAAGCCATAGAAAAAG
Organism: Sulfurimonas sp.; assembly: GCF_026991475.1. Taxonomy (GTDB): domain Bacteria; phylum Campylobacterota; class Campylobacteria; order Campylobacterales; family Sulfurimonadaceae; genus Sulfurimonas. The sequence goes on from NZ_JALXBK010000024.1 coordinate 6,685, forward strand.
GCGAACTGCACAGAAACTTTCAAGGCTATACGACTAAGGGCGGCGCAGATCTTATAGGTGTTGGTCTTACTTCCATTGGTGAAGGTGTAGATTATTATGCCCAAAACTTTAAGGATATGCCATCATATGAAGCTGCTATTGATGCACAGAAACTTCCATTTGAGAGAGGTGTTTCTTTAAATGAAGATGATATGATTCGTCAATATGTCATTATGGAGTTGATGAGTAACTTCAAACTAGACATTAAACGATTTGAAAAACTTTACAATGTAAATTTCCAAGAGTATTTTGCTGATGCAATAGAAGCGCTGAAACCTTTTGTAGATGACGGGCTTATAACACTTAGCAATAAAAAAATAGAGTGTTCTGAAACTGGAACACTACTTATTCGAAATATTGCTATGCCTTTTGATGCTTATATGAAACAACATGCAAGCAGCAATAAAACATTTTCTAAAACGGTGTAAGCAATGAGTAAAAAGCCAGAAGATATGTTCAGTTTTGATGAAATCGCTGATGATTGTGTAAAGTGCGGAAAGTGTATTCCTGTTTGTACTATTCATAATATAAATGCAGATGAGGTTACCTCTCCTCGTGGGTTTATTGACCTTTTGGGTGAGTATAAACGTGGGAATTTAGAGCTTGATAAGAGTGCAAAAGATATATTTGAGAGTTGTTTTTTATGTACGAACTGTGTTGAAGTTTGTCCAAAATCACTCCCGACAGATATGATAATAGAGCAAGTGCGTAATGACATTGCCCAAAAATATGGCATAGCATGGTATAAAAAAGCATTTTTTCTACTGCTTCGTCACCGTTGGCTCAATGACCTTGCGTTTAAGATGGGTTGGGTTTTTCAAACTTGTGGATTTAAGATAAAAGCTGACATTGACTCTATGCACTCGCGTTTTAACTTTCCTATGTTAAAAGTGGACAGACTCTTGCCGAGTTTGAAAAGAACCTCTTTTTTAAATGCACATCCTGAAAATATCAACAATGGTGGTAAACGCAAGGTTGCTATATTTATTGGCTGTTTAGGAAATTACAACTTTAGAAATATTGGAGATTCGCTTTTAGAGATATTAGAGGCACTTGAGATAGATGCCTTTTTGGCAAAAAGTCAGAAGTGCTGTTCTGCACCTGCCTATTTTACAGGTGATTTTGATACGGTTGATTATAATGCAAAGTTTAACATCGAGTATTTTGAAAAATTTGCAGATGATGTTGAAGCTATTTTAGTGCCAGAAGCAACTTGTTCTGCTATGCTGAAAATTGATTATGAACACTACTTTCATGACCAGCCAGAGTGGAAAGAGAGAGCAAAAAAAGTAATGAAAAAAGTCTTTATGGCGACAGAGTGGCTCCAACACCATACAGAACTTGAAACAATTTTGGCACAAAAAGAGCAGATACCTAAAATAGTTACTTATCACGACCCCTGTCATGCAAAAAAGATGCAGGGAATCCATGAAGAGCCACGTAATCTTATTCGCCAAAATTATAAAATAGTCGAAATGAGTGACCCAAACAGATGTTGTGGATTTGGTGGTGTGACGATGCAGAGTGAAAAGTATGAGTTTGCAAAAGCTGCAGGCGCGCCTAAAGCTGCGATGATAAAAGAGACGGGTGCCCAGATAGTAAGTGCCGAGTGTTCAGCGTGTCGTATGCAGATCAATGCTTCTATGAACTATGCAGAAGTTGATACAATATTTAAAAACCCGATAGAGCTAATAGCTGAAGCTTTGAGAAAATAGAATGCAACACTATTTTGTTTGGGATGCAAATCCTATTCTGTTTTCATTTGGACCTTTTCATATTTACTGGTATGGACTTCTCTTTGCAACGGCAATTCTTGTTGGATTAGAGTTTATGAAAAGAGTTTATAGAATTGAGGGCAAAGATGAGAGTAGCATTGAACCACTCTTTTTGTATGCAGTTGTGGGAATTGTCGTAGGTGCAAGATTGGCACACTGTTTCTTTTATGACCCTGATTACTATATGGCACACCCTATGAAAATCTTTGCAGTATGGGAGGGTGGACTTGCCTCTCATGGTGGTGGAGCTGGTGTTCTTATTGGGCTTTACTATGGATGTAAAAAGTATAAAGTCGATTTTATGTGGCTTATAGACAGGTTTGTTATTCCTACTGCACTTTTTGGATTTTTTGTTCGTATGGGTAACTTTATGAACTCTGAAATTTTAGGTAAACCTACAGATGTTCCTTGGGCAATTATCTTTGCAAGAGTAGATAATTTACCTCGTCATCCTGCACAGCTTTATGAAGGATTTTCATATCTTATTATCTTTTTTATTCTTTTGTATGTTTACAAAAATTATATAAACAAGGTAAAAAAAGGGTTTATGCTTGGACTCTTTTTAGTGCTTATTTTCACTGTTCGTTTTGTAGTAGAGTTTGTAAAAGTAAGACAGGCTGATTACTCTTTGGGCATTGATTTAACAACAGGGCAACTGTTGAGTATTCCTTTTCTTATAGCAGGTGTTATATTGTTAATTCGGAGTCGTAAAAAATAGTGCAAAAAGTCATACTTGCTTATTTTATTTTTATAAATGTTGCTGCGTTTATAGTTTACTGGATTGATAAACTCCTTGCTAAATCTTCTAAACGCAGAATCTCAGAGAATGAACTCCATACTTTTGCACTTCTTGGCGGATTTTTAGGCGCAACTCTTAGTATGTACATTTTTAGGCACAAAGTAAGCAAGTCTTCTTTTTTAATTGTACATATTGTAATTATACTTTTATGGATAGTTACGCTTGTGTATTACTTTTTTGATTTTCATACACTTACTTTTATACGCCCCTCTTTATTCTAATTTTGATTCTTTACCTTTTTGTATAGTGCTTTTTCTTATCTCTCTTTACCGAGAGTTTCCACAAATAATTTACTAAAAAATATCCTAAGATTGAGCCAAATATAGAGTATATTGCTGTTCCAAAATAGAGTGGTATAAAAATATTGTCAAGGTTGTTTGAAAACCATGAAAGCGTCATCTCAACTGGTTGTGGTTTCATATGAAGTAAAAAAGAACCAGTGAGATACTCCATGTAGTACATTGGTGGCATCGTAATGGGATTACTTAGCCAACACATTGCTAGTCCGATGGGAACATTGAATTTTACAAATGGAACAAAGAGTAAAACTGCCGCCATCTGCATAGGCATAGGTATGAATGCAATGAAGAGTCCTATAAGTACACCACGAGAAATCATTTTTCTACTTGGAGAGAGATATTCTGGTGGAATTTTAGATTTTTTTATAAAGGCACGGAGTTTCTCATGTTTTGAGGTATTTTTAAGTGTTTTTCTAAGCATAATTTATTACTTCTTTATATTTTTGCGAATTATATCAGCTAAGAGCTTACAAATGCTAAATATGTTAGAATAAAGTATATTAATTTTAGGGTGAATAAAATGTCTTTTGAAAAATTAGGAATATTCAAGCCGTTGCTTGATGCTGTAAATGATTTGGGTTATAAAGAACCTACACTTGTCCAAAAACGGGCTATTCCTGTGATCTTATCTAAAAAAGACATCTTTGCAACTGCACAGACAGGAACAGGAAAAACTGCTGCGTTTGCACTGCCGATTTTACAAAAACTTAGAAAACCAAGTGAGGGTAGTGGTGTGCGTGCTATTATCCTCTCACCTACGCGTGAACTTAGTATTCAAATTCATGATGATATTGTGAAATTTTCTAAGTATATGGATATAAAAACTACTATTTTAGTGGGTGGAAAAGATTTGCAAAAACAGAGAGAGCAGCTTAAGCGTGGTACAGATATAGTCATCGCAACACCTGGGCGACTGCTTGAACATCTTGAAAATGGCTTATCTTTGCAGGATGTTAAAGTTTTCGTGCTTGATGAGGCAGATAGAATGTTAGATATGGGTTTTACAAAAGATATTAGAAAAATCCATCCGCTTTTACCTAAACGCCATCAGACACTTCTTTTTTCTGCAACTTTTTCAGATAAGGTAAGAAAACTCTCAAAACTGATTTTGACAAAGCCTGCGTTTATAGAGACTGCAAAACATAATACGACCGTAGATACAATAAATCAAGTGGCATATTTGGTAGATACCGATAGAAAGGCAGAACTTTTAGCGTACATCATTGGATCAAGAAACTTTCCTCAGGTTTTGGTTTTTACCCGTACAAAAGCGAGTGCAGATTCCCTTGCAGAGGAGCTGAAAAAAGATGGTCTTAAGTGTGGTGTTATTCATGGTGATAAAACCAAAGCAAATCGTCTTAAAACACTCAATCAATTTAAAGATGGTCTCTTTCGTGTGCTTGTTGCAACCGACATTGCATCTCGTGGGCTTGATATTGAAGAGCTTCCTTATGTTATTAACTATGAACTCCCTTCAATTCCTGAAGATTATGTGCATCGTGTTGGACGTACTGGGCGTGCAGGGCGTGAAGGTGAAGCTATTAGTCTTATTGATATTTATGAAAAATATGAAATACGCGATGTTGAAAAACTTATAGGGGAGAAGATACCTCAAGAAGTTGTTGAAGGTTTTGAGCCAGATCCAAATATTCGCCGTAAAGATATAGATGAAGTGAAGCTAAAATCTGAACATAAAAAAGAGGCAAAAAAGTTTCAAAAAAAAGCAGAAGCAAAAAGAGTGACTGCAAAATCTCTTAAAGTGATGAAAAAGAAGAGAAAAACTACAAAAAGAGACTAAAGGTTTAAGTGATGAAGCGCGGTTTTTTGGTAATTTTTTTACTCTTTACTTTTTATAGTGGGCTTTTTGCGCAAACTACAAAAAATGCGACACCTTTAAAAAAAGTAACACTGCAGCTTCAATGGAAGTATTCTTTTCAATTTGCTGGCTTTATAATGGCAAAAGAGCTGGGTTACTATAAAGATGCAGGTTTGGATGTAAAGCTACTTGAATATAATGGTGGTGATATTCGTCAAAAAATTAAAGAGCATAAAGTCCAATATTTTTTACAAAACGGTGCGCTGCTTTTTGATAAAAATAACAAACTAATGGATGTAAAACTGCTTGCAACTTACTTTCAGCACTCTCCACTTGTTTTAGTGACGCAGCCCTCTATTAAAGATATTTCACAGTTGCGGGCTAAAACCATTATGATGGGAGGCAATGAAATTTATGAAACCTCTCTTGATGCGCTTTTACGCTACTACGATATTAATCCTACGATTGCTAAATTTGTGCATCCTACTTTTAATCTTCAAGATTTTATACAAAAGCGCGTAGATGCTATGTCTGTATTTAAAACTGATCAAATTTATGAGCTCAAAAAAAGGGGAGTGGCTTTTAATACTATAGACCCTATAGAGTATGGTTTTGTGACAACCGCAAATAACCTTTTTTCTTTTAACGGGTATGTGAGTAAACATAAAAAAGAGGTTAATGCCTTTTTAGATGCTACAAAAAAAGGGTGGGAGTATGCGCTTGCACATATTCAAAAGAGTGCTAAAGTCATTTATACAAAATACTCAAAACGAAAATCACTTGATGCTTTAATATATGAGGGAAAAACTACAAAGTCATTAATGTTGCAAAATCTTTATGCTATTGGAGAGATTAATGGTGAAAATTTGACTTTTATTTATCAGGAGTACCTTAATAGAAAAGGCTTGTCTGTTAATAAAAATGATTTGCAAAATTATATTTATCAACGCTCATTGAAAAGTTCTTTTTTAACATATGCGCAACAAAAATATTTACTAAAAAAGAAAAAAATCACTATTTGCGTTGATCCTAAATGGAAACCTTATGAGTGGATAGATAAAGATGGAAAATATAGAGGAATGGGGTCTGATTATTTCAAACTGTTTATGAAAAATATTCCTGTTCAAACGCAGCTCTACAAAACAGAGAATTGGGCAGAGAGTATAGCTGCCATTAGAGCAAAGAAGTGTGACTTATTGCCAATGGCGGGGATTACCAAAGAGCGAAAAAAGTTTCTCTCCTTTACTGCTCCTTATTATTATGCGCCTTATGTTGTTGCTACTACAACGGATAAAAGCTTTGTAGAAAATTTTAGAGATAAACTAAGGAAAAAGTACGCCGTCATTCGTCACTCTGCAGTTCTTGATGATTTAAAGAATCTTTATGGAAATATGAATATAGTGAAAGTTGCAACGGTTGGGGATGGACTTAGACTGGTAAATGAAGGGAAAGTGTTTGGTTTTATCAATACTGCAAAAGTAATTTCATACTATATTCAAGAACATAATCTTGAAAATATTAAAATAGATGCAAAGCTACCTATAGGCTATAACTTGGCTATTGCTACACAAAAAAATGAAAAAATGCTTCGTAATATATTGCAGTCTGCAATTAATAGTGCTAATCCTGTAAAATTGAACCAGATTCAAAACCAATGGTCTTCTGTTGTTCTTGAATCGCGTGAGGATTATAGACTCTTTTATGACATAGTAGGAGTTTTAATTTTGGTACTGTTTGCTCTATTTTATCGATCTGTGATTCTTAGACGAGCAAACAGTGTCCTTGAACAGAAAGTTGATGAAAAAACAGTTGCTTTGCAAAGACTCAATGCAGAGTTGGAACAAAAGGTAGAACAAAGAACAAAAGAGCTAAAACATCAGGCATATTATGATGCTTTGACAAATCTTCCAAACAGAGCTTTGTTTCAAGACAGACTTCATGTTGCCATTGAAAAGTCTAAACGCAGTGGGCATTTGGTAGCTCTTTATTTTATTGATTTAGATAGATTTAAAGAGATAAATGACTCTTTGGGACATCAGGCGGGTGATGAGGTTCTTAAAGTTGTTGCAAGTAGATTGCTTAAAAATGTAAGAAAAGAGGATACTTTAGCGCGTTTAGGCGGCGATGAATTTACCTTGCTTGTTGAGCGTATAAAACACATTCCAGAATCTATTTTTATTGCTCAAAAGATGTTGGCAATATCTAAAGAACCAATTATTATTCAAGAGCATACTATTTATATATCATTAAGCGTAGGTATAACTCTGGCTCCACAAGATGCTCTTAATGCGACAGATTTGTTAAAAAATGCAGATGCGGCTATGTACAAAGCAAAAGAAGAGGGGCGTAATAATTTTCAGTTTTATTCTCCTCAAATGAGTAAAGAAGCCTATTCTAAAATTTTAATGCAAACGAGATTACGTCAGGCAATAGAGAATGATGAATTTGAAGTATATTATCAACCACAGGTTGATGTTGTTGCCAATAAGGTGATGGGCTTTGAAGCTTTAATGAGATGGAATGATCCAAAAGAGGGAGTGATTTTACCCGATGTTTTTATGGATCTTGCTCAAGAGACTGGTCTTATAGTTGAAATAGATAAAAAAATGATAAAAGAGGCTACAAAGCAATTTGCTCTTTGGCAAAAAGAGGGACTGTGTGAGGGGAGAATCTCCATAAATCTCGCGGCTCAAGAGCTTTCTAACAAGGGATATTTAGAATTTTTGACACAGCAATTAGCGATGAATGAGTTAAAAACGCAATACTTGGAAGTTGAAATTACAGAAAATGACATTATGCGTAATCCGCAAGAGGCAATAAGTAAGTTGCAAGAGATTCATGCTCTTGGGATTAGAATATCGGTAGATGATTTTGGAACGGGGTATTCATCTCTTGCTTACCTCAAACGCTTTCCCATTGATAAATTAAAAATTGACCAGTCATTTATCCTTGATATACCACAAGATGATGAGGATTGTGCCATTGTAAAAGCTGTTATTGCGCTGGGTGAAAATCTTGGATTTACTTTAATAGCTGAGGGTGTTGAGACAAAAGAGCAAGAACACTTTTTGGTACAAAATGGCTGTCATATTATACAAGGCTTTTTGTATGCAGAAGCATTGTCTTACTCAGATGCCGAGAAGTTTTTGAAAAAATATAAGGAAAAAATAGATGAATAAACAAGTAGTAGAGAAATTTTTGAAAGATTATAAAAAACCTGCGTTTAAAATAGAGAGTGTCCATCTTACATTTGAGCTCTTTGAAGAGGAAACGCTTGTTACCAATGTAATGCAGATTTCTAAACTTGATGCAAGTGTAAGTGAACTGAAACTTGACACGGCAAACCTTGAACTTTTAGGGCTGCGTTTAAATGGAATGAAACTTACAGAAAATAGATATGTAGTTGATGATGATTCACTTACTATTTTAAATGTTTCAGAGAGTTTTGAGATAAAAATAGAAAATAAGATTTACCCACAAAATAATACTGAACTAGAGGGTCTTTATAAATCTGGAGATATTTTTTGTACACAAAATGAGCCTGAGGGCTTTAGAAGTATTACTCCTTATCTTGACCGTCCTGATGTAATGAGTGTTTTTACGACTACTGTTATTGCAGACAAAGAGAAGTACCCTGTACTTTTAAGTAATGGTAACAAAGTAGAGTGTCATGATAGTTTTGATGGCAGACATGGTGTAACTTGGCATGATCCTTTTGCAAAACCATCTTACCTTTTTGCTCTTGTTGCAGGGAATTTAGGAAGCATTGATGATACTTTTACTACGATGAGTGGACGAGAGATTGCACTCAATATCTATTGTGATTTGGGTAATGAATCAAAATGTTTTCATGCAATGCGTTCACTTAAAGAGGCAATGAAGTGGGATGAAGAGAGTTATGGTCGCGAGTATGATTTAGAAATTTACAATATTGTAGCAGTCGATAGTTTTAATATGGGAGCTATGGAAAATAAAGGGCTCAATATTTTTAATTCTGCCTATGTTTTAGCAGATATGGATACAGCAACTGATGCAAACTTTATGGGTATAGAGTCAGTCATTGCTCATGAGTATTTTCATAATTGGACTGGAAATCGTATTACTTGCCGTGATTGGTTTCAGCTTACTCTTAAAGAGGGACTTACTGTTTTTCGTGATCAATGTTTCTCTGCTGATATGAACTCAAGTGCAGTGCAACGCATAGAAGATGTAAAAGCACTCCGTGAGAGGCAATTTGTAGAAGACAGCTCTCCTACTCGTCATCCAATCCAACCAAAATCGTACATCTCTATGAATAACTTTTATACAGCAACAGTTTATGAAAAAGGTGCTGAGGTTATTCGTATGATTTATACGCTTATAGGTAAAGAAAATTACCGTAAAGCTATGGATTTATACTTTGAAACTTTTGATGCACAAGCGGTAACTACAGATGACTTTTTATGGGCTATGAGTAGTGCTAGTGCAGAGGACTTAGAGCAGTTTAAACGATGGTATCATCAAAGTGGTACACCAAAACTCAAAGTAGAAGAGGCGTTTAGTGATGGTGTTTACAGGCTGCGTTTAAGACAGGTAATTCCAAACGCAGTTAATGGTGATAAACAGGAACCGTACTATTTTCCATTAAAAATGGGGCTTTTAGATGTTAATGGTGAGGAGATAGTGCAAAAAACGCTTAAAGTATCCAAAGAGAGTGAAGAGTTTTTATTTGAAGGCTTTACATCTAAGCCAGTTCTCTCTATAAATAGAGATTTTTCTGCTCCTTTTATAATAGAACAAGAGCAGACCAACTACGCCTTTTTAATGCAACACGATACAAATAGTTTTGTGCAGTATGAAGCAACACAAAATTTTGCCCTGCAAACTATGAATAAAATGTTAAAAGGTGAGGATATAGATGATAAATTTCTAGTAGCTTATGGTCATCTATTGGATTTAGATGTAGATTTGTTATATAAAGCACATCTGCTTGAGTTACCCTCTATAAGTGCGCTTATGCAGATGCAGGAGAAAATTGATTTTAAACTTATATATGATGTTAAAGAGAGACTTTTAAATAAAATTGTGCATACATATAAAGAGAAACTTTTAGCAATATACAGTGCAAATCATTTTCCTCTCTCAGATAGACTTGAAGCAAAAGATATTGCACAAAGGGCTATTAAAAATAGAGTGCTTAAAATTATTTCTGCCTCTAAAGATGATGAAGTGGCAGAGATGGCAAAAAAACAGTATGAAGAGTCTGTAACCATGACTGATCGCGTTGTGGCTCTTGATGTATTAGAAAATATTCATGCTCTGTTTGCAGATGAAGCGTTAAAAGATTTTTATGAGAAATATAAAGATGAAACACTGGTTATGAATAAATACTTTGCAATCATAGCTTCAGCAGATAAAGAAGAACTTTTAGAGAGAGTAGAGAGAATGCAACTCGATAAAGTATATGATGAGAAAGTTCCAAATCTTGTGCGTTCACTTATTGGCTCATTTTCTCGTAATCATAAACACTTTCATAAAGAGGATGGAAGTGGATATAAATTTTTAGCAAATAAGATTATTGAGATAGATAAAATCAACCCACAGATGGCTTCTGGGCTTGCTGGAGCGTTTAAAATTTATGATAAGTTGTTAGATACAAATAAAGAACTTATAAATAGAGAATTGAAACGTGTAGTTTCTACACATAATTTATCAAATAATACATACGAGATTATTAATAAAATTTTAAAAAATAGTTAAAAAAATGATTTTTCCCTAAGATAAGTCCCTATTATAAGCTGATATAAACCTGACTTATAAAATATATTTTAAAATATAATTGGTTAATAGTGTAGAATTTTGATAGAATTATTTATAATTTAAATCGAGAAGGAAAATTATATGGCAAGATTAGTTGTATTAGGTGGTGGTGTTGCTGGTCATACAACAGCTACATTCGCTGCAAAATGGTTAGGTTCGCAACATGAAGTTGTGGTAGTTACACCAAATAGTAAATGGAATTGGATTCCGTCTAATATTTGGGTTGGTGTCGGTCAAATGACAAAAGAGGAAGTTACTTTTGACTTAGCTCCTGTATACGCGAAAGCGGGTATTACATTTCATCAAGCAAAAGCAGTTTCAATTAATCCAGAAGGGAGTGACTCTAGTGAAAAACCTTTTGTTACAATTGAATACACAGAAGAGGGTAAAGCTGGAGAAACTGAAGTAGTTGAGTATGATTATCTAGTAAATGCTACTGGTCCAAAACTGAACTTTGATGCTACACCAGGTCTTGGTGATGGTAATGGTCAGATGGGTGACAATACAGTCTCTGTTTGTACTGCAGACCATGCCGTTCACGCTTCTCATAAACTTGCAGAAGCTATTGAAAAAATGAAAGGTGGAACTCGTCAAAAATTCTTAATTGGTACTGGTCATGGTATGTGTACATGTCAGGGTGCTGCGTTTGAGTATATCTTTAATATTGAAAATGAGCTAAGAAAATCTGGTGTTCGTGATATGGCAGATATTAAATGGATCTCAAATGAGTCATTTTTAGGTGATTTTGGTATGGGTGGACTTCATATGAAAGTTGGCGGATATGTAGTGTCTTCTAAACTTTTTGCTGAATCACTCTATGCTGAGCGTAGTATTGATTGGTTAATTGGTGCACATACTTCTAAAGTAGAAAATGGTAAAGTAGAGTATGAACTTCTTGATGGTAGCAAAGGCGAAGAAGAGTTTGACTTTGCTATGCTTATTCCACCATTTGCAGGTGTTGGCTTAAAAGCTTACGACAAAGCTGGTGAAGATATTACAGGTACAGTTTTCGCTCCAAACGGATTTATGAAAGTTGATGCTGATTATACTGCTAAGCCTTATGCAGAGTGGAAAGCTAGTGACTGGCCAAGAACATACCAAAATCCTACATACTCAAATATGTTTGCAGCTGGTATTGCTTTTGCACCACCACATCTTATTTCTAAACCAATGAAGTCTCCAAATGGAACTCCTATTAACCCGACTCCTCCAAGAACTGGTATGCCTTCTGGTATTATTGGTAAAGCGGTTGCACACTCTGTATGTGACTTGATGACAAAAGGTGAAAATGCTCATTTACATGAAGCTTCTATGGCTGAAATGGGTGCTGCTTGTGTTGCTTCTGCAGGTAAAGGTGTATTTACTGGTACTGCTGCAGCTATGACTGTTTATCCTGTTGTACCTGACTTTGAAAAATACCCAGGAACTGGTCGTGATACAGATTACACTTTTGGTGAAATCGGTCTTGCTGGACACTGGATTAAACATATTTTACATTTCTTGTTTATCTATAAAGCTAAACTAAATCCAGGCTGGACTCTAATTCCAGAATAAAAATAAAAAGGGAGATATACTATGAAAGAAGAAGAATTAAATTTTGAAAAAGAACAATTTAGTTTAACAATGATACCAGGTAAGTTTGCTCGTTCAATGAGAACTTGTGTAATTTGGCAATTTATTAGATTTGTCATTATTAATGTAAAGATGATTATTGTAGTTGGAAAAAGTCACTAGTTAATTATTTTATGTTGCGAAAGTTTTACTTTCGCAACACCGCAATTTCCTTACAAAAAGGTCTCTTATGGTTCGTACTATTATCCAATATCCCACACCTTTAAGCGTAGAGTATGCTACCGATGTAAGAGTGTTTGATACAGAACTATTTTCCTTGATAGAAGATCTTAAAGATACTATGAATGAAAATCATTTAGATGGATTGGCTGCTTATCAGATAGGTAATTATTTTAATGTTATACTCATTAAAAATAACGATACTTTTATAGAGATAATAAATCCCCGTCTTATTGGACATAGTGGTAGCGTTGAGAGTGAAGAGACTACTGCTTACTATCCAAATAAAAGTGCAAAAATTAAGCGTTTTGAGAGTGTTAGTATTGTTTATCAAGATAAAAATGGCGAAGATCAAACACTTAAAGCAAGTGGTGATTTGGCAATTTTACTCCAAAGAAAGATTGACTATACTTTTGGTGCAACCTTTATACATAAAATGTCAAAAGCAGAGAAAGAACGCTTTGAAAAAGGTATATCTCAAAAGAGTAGCGCTTCTTTAGAAAATCAAACACAGGGTGGCTACTGTCCCCGTACATTTAAAAGAGATAAAATCCTCCTCGTCTCCAACCTTCTTACAGTGTTTATTGCTCTGTTATTTGTAAGTTCATTTTTTATGCACAATAATGCAATCCTATGGAACTTACAAGTTTATAGCGCATTGGGTGTGGTAGGCTTAGATATTGTCTATTTCTTTTATGCACAGTATGAGGGAAAAAAGTATGTTTCATGTGATAGTTGTCAACTTGGAAATATTATAGGTACTGTAACTGTCTCTCTTTTGAGACTTTGTATTATTATGCTGCTTTCATACTATTTTATTTGGTAAAGTATAATGCAGAATAAAACTCCTATTTTATTTGCATCACAAGATGTGTTTTTAGCAAATAAATTCATAATTGTGCATCAATGGGTTGAGTATCACTCTCCAAAGAGCATTTTACAAGAGCATAATATTGATGAAGAGTATTTTATTAAAAATTATGCAAATGGTGTATTTGACTATTTTATGGGCGTTATTTCTGGAAAAACCATTATAGGAAACTGTCCTGTTATGAAGGAACTTTTAGTCTATTTGAAGTATCGTGAAATAAGCGCAGATGAACTTTTTGAACTCTGTAGTCATTTTAGACGCTCTATGCTTGATTTCTCTTATGATAGTAATCTTAATTCAAAACAGATTTTTGAAGAGATTTCTTATATTTTTGATAAAAATTTCCGTGGAATTTTAAAATTTTATACGGATGCAATTTTTCAAAAACTCATTGATGCCATACAAGAAGCCATGCTTGCTTCCCAGGCAAAAGAGTACTTCCTTTCAAATATGTCACATGAAATTAGAACGCCTTTAAATGCTATTTTAGGCTTTGTCAATCTACTTATAAATGAAGATATATCTAAAAAGCATAGAAATTATCTTAATATAATTTTAAACAGTGGTGAAAATTTACTGAGTATTATTAATGATATTTTAGACTTTTCAAAACTTAGAAGTGGTGAATTTACAATAGAACCTAAGGTTTTTTCTTTGCATGAAGAGTTAAGCCATACAATGGAGCTTTTTGTTGCAAGTGCAAATTCTAAAGATATAACCATTATCTCTTTTATAAATCCTAATATTGCAAAAGAACTTTTTGGTGATATTTTGAGAATTAAGCAAATTCTTTCCAATTTTTTAAGTAATGCTATTAAGTTTACTCCAGAGAGTGGTGTTATAGTTGTTGAAGCAGAGTGTAATGATGGGTATCTTAAAATAAATGTTACAGATAGCGGTATAGGTATTAGTGCAGCGGAACTGACACATATTTTTGAAGCTTTTGCTCAAGCTCAGGAGCATGTTGAGTACAATAAAAATGGAACGGGTTTAGGGCTTTCAATCTCTAATCAGCTTGCAAAACTTATGGGTGGCAATGTTGGTGCAACTTCTATAGTAGGTGAGGGGAGTACATTTTATGTTGAAATTCCTATAGAAGTGATAAGTAATGAATGTAATATTGTTGAAGATATAAAAACATATCAAGAGTTGAAAATGGCGATTTATGCTAAAGATATGCAACTTAGTGTAAAGCATAAATCATTTATTAAATATGCTGAAGTTTTTGGAATGCAACTCGAGGTTATTGATACATTAGAAAGTAAGTGCGACATTTTTATTTTTGTACACGAAGAGCATAATGCTGCGTTTGTGCAGAAAGTGTTAGCATCTAAAAAGCATAGTATAGCGTTGATGAGTAGAGAATATGATGACTATGACAAATATAAAAGCATCAATTCTATCTGTTTTCCTCTGTACTGCTCTAAGATTCATAAAGCTTTTGATGAGTTGATAAATCCTCGTGATGATGCTGACTATGATAAAAAAATTACAAATAAGTTCAAAGGTCATATTCTTATTGCTGAGGATAATGAAGCAAATCAGGAATTGATTAAAATTATTTTGACAAAGTATGGTTTGACTTTTGATGTAGCAAATAATGGACTCGCTGCGTTTGAACTCTATAAAACAAATAAATATGATTTGATTTTGATGGATGAACAGATGCCTGTAATGGATGGAATAGAATCGGTCAGTAAAATAATAGAGTATGAAGAGTTACATGGTTTGCGACATACGCCAATTTCCGCACTTACTGCAAATGTTATAAAAGGAGCAAAAGAGCGAGGGTTACTAAGTGGATTCGATGCTTTTTTGGGTAAACCTGTCATACTTAAAGAGCTTGAGCGTCTCTTTATGTCTTATGTAAAACTCGACTCCTTTAGTATTGATAACGATGCAAAAGATGATGATAGGTTACAAAATAGTGTCATATCTGGACTAGATACACAAAAACTTTGCAAAGAGTTAATGCTTAGTAATGATGAACTGGTGATGCTTTTAACGCTCTTTCTTAAAAAGATGCGGACGACACTTCCTGATTTATGTGATGCGATTGAGTTGAAGCAGTATAAAAAAATTGCCTTACTTTGTCATAGTATAAAAGGCTCTAGTGGGAATTTTAGACTTGAGTTATTACAAAATATTGCTGGAAAGATGGAAGTAAAAGCAAAAGAAGAAGATGAAAGTTATGATTTTATGGGGAGTTATAAAATCATAAAAGAGAAGCTAGATCAAATTAAGATAATCTAAAACTACTCCTCTATGTAGTAACCTATGCCAGAAGCATTTTTGATGATGCTGTTTCAAGTTTGTTTCTGAGTCTCCAAACGAGTGTTCTTACACTATTTTCTGTTGCTCCATTCTCATCCCAAACATAGTTCATTGCCTGATCAAAGGTGACTACCACGCCAAGTTGTGCCACAAGTAGGCGTAAAAAGGCATTCTCTTTTTTTGTAAGTTTTATCTTTTTATTTTTGTAAAAAGTTTCACAAATGCTAATGTCGAGATGATAATCTTCTCCAAAAGGAACAATAGGTCTATTGCTCTCTTTTTTTGAATAAAGTAGCTTTTCCAGATTTGTTTTATCAACTTTTAAAGTATGAATGTTTTCTTCTTTTTGATTCTCAACATCAAATTTAAAAAGAGCCATTTGAATAGTGGCATGAAGCGAGTTTGGGTCAAATGGTTTTACTATGTAACCATAAGGTTCCGTCTGTTTTGCCTGCGCTATTGTGGCTTCATCACTATAAGATGTAAGATAGATAAATGGAATGTTATATTTGGCTTTGATCTCTTTTGCAAGTTCAATCCCGTCAGTACTCTCTTGGAGTGAAATATCTACAATAAGAACATCAGGATTGTGCGTTTGAATTTTATTTTTTGCCTGTTCTGGATTATCACATACTGCAACGACACTATATCCATGTTTTTGTAGAGACATATTTAAGTTTAATGAGGTAATTTCGTCATCTTCTACTATTATTACTCGTTGTTTTTGCATTGTATGTCCTAAATTGTGATAAAAATATATAGTGATTATATTATAACTTTTTATTATTTACAATGCTTGTAAGAACTTTGTAATATTATTGTTACTAAATTACACTAATATGTGATATAGTTATACAAGAAGTCTATTTACAAGAGGTTTGTATGTATTTTGTTTATATGGTGAAATGTAGTGATAATACACTCTATACTGGTATTACAACAGATTTACAAAGAAGAGTGCAAGAGCATAATGAATCTAAAAAAGGTGCAAAGTACACTCGTCTAAGAAGACCTGTTAGATTAGTCTATAGTGAAGAGTGTCAAGATCGAAGTAGTGCCTCTAAACGCGAAGCAGCAATTAAAAAACTTAAAAAAGAAGATAAATTGGGTATGATTACAGAAAAATATGGAGAATGTAATGGTATTTGATTTAGAAGAAGAGTATATAGAACTTTATAAACTTTTAAAAGTGTTAGATTTAGTAAATACAGGTGGACAGGCTAAAATGATAGTTGCAGATGGCTATGTTAAACGCAACGGAGAAACAGAGACTCGTAAACGGGCAAAGATAGTTTCTGGCGATGTTCTAATAGTTGGAGATGATGTAACTATAGAAGTAAAATAATTCTTCTATAGTAAAAATGAACTTACAAGACCGATAAGTCCTCCAAAGACTCCTCCCCAGACAACAAGCCAATCAAGATGTTCTTTTATGAGTTTTTGGACAATCTCTTTGACCATAAGTGGTGTAAGTTCGTTTAATCTTTCATCAATGATTTTTTCAATGGAATTTAGTAAATCATTATTAAGGGTTGAATTTTGCATATGTTGCGCGAGTGTGGCATTAAAGGCTTTAGAGTTTACTATTTTAATGACAGCTGATTTCATTTTGGATGAAAATGGTTCTTTTAGGCTCTCTAAGGCACTCTCTCCTCCAAACATTCCCAGCATTCCACCAAGAGAAGACTCCATTACAGTTTTAGAAAGTGCATCAAACGCAGGTGTAAAGTCGGTCTCTTCTATAATTGGAGCTAAGTTTATCTTTTGCTCTTCATTTTGAAAAAATTTTTCAAGTTGTTCCTGTGTAAAAAACTCTTGCATTATAAGATTTTTAATAGCTTCTTTAAAGGCTTCAAAACGATTTACAATAACGCCAGAACCATATAAAAATGGTATTTTTTCAAAAAGCATATAGATGGCTAGTTGGTTTGTAAGTGCTCCTGAAAGTGCAAAAAGTCCAGTATATAAAAGAGGCTCATGGTATTTGGTAAAAGTGTATGATAGTAAAACTAATATAAACGCAGTGAAGTTGGTTATAAAACTCTTATTTAGTTGCAACATAAATCCTTAGGGTTTTATAAGTTATTAAGACTACTCTAGTGAGTAGTCTTGTAGAAAATTAGCAAGAAGGAACGTTACCGCTGTCGCTTGCAAAGTCATGAAAGAAATCATAGTAATCTTTCATATATCTTGGTTTAAGTGCTTTGTCTTTAACTTTTGGACAAATCTTTTTAATTTCAGCTTTTAGTTTTCCAGCATTTTCAATAGCTGTCCACTCATCTTGTGTATGTTTCCCTGCGATTACACCACCATTTGCACCACAAGCTCTTTTAAGCTTTTTAGAAAATAGTTTTTGACCTTTTGCAGCATCAGCACTTGCAGCAGTTGCACCTAAAGCTAGTATTAAAGTTGCACCTAATGCAATTTTTGCGATTTTATTCATAATTTTTTCTCCTTAAGTATTTGAGTCATTATATATTTTTTTATATAAAAGTAATATATATTATAAAAGTAATTTATATAATTAATCTTATAGTGTAACAATTTGTTATAATATCACCAAAAAATTTATTAAAAGCTTTTTAGGAGATAGTAAATGCGCCAACAGATAGAAGAAATATTAAGTAAAGTCATATATCCAGGCTTTTCTAAAAATATTATGGAATTTGATTTTGTAACAGATATTAAAATAGAAGAAAAAGAGATAGTTGTTAGTTTGGATATACCATCAGCGTCTGATGAAATTGCAGAGCAGTTAACAGAAGAAATTGCAAAACGCTTGTCAACATTTAGTTCAGATATTGTAGTAAATATAGCACAACCTAAAATGCCTAGACAAACAAGTTCTGATGGTAAAAATGTTTTGCCAAATATTCAAAACTTTGTAATGGTGAGTAGTGGAAAAGGTGGTGTTGGAAAATCTACAACTACTGTTAATCTTGCGCTTGCATTGGCACAACAAGGTAAAAGAGTAGGTCTTATGGATGCAGATATTTATGGTCCTAATATTCCTCGTATGATGGGAATTGCTGATGTGCAACCAGTTTTTTTAGGTAAGACTATTAAGCCAATTCCTGCACATGGTATAAAAGTGATGTCTATTGGTTCGCTTGTAGAGCGTGGAGCTTCACTTATTTGGAAAGGTGCTATGGTTACTCAGGCGATTGAGCAGATGCTTGAAGATATTAAGTGGGGAGAGTTAGATGTTTTACTTTTTGATATGCCTCCAGGAACAGGAGATGCCCAACTCGCTCTTGCTCAGAGTCTGCCTGTAACAGCAGGTGTATGTGTTACAACACCGCAAAAAGTCTCACTTGATGATACCATAAGAAGTATGGATATGTTCACACAACTACACATTCCTATAGCGGGTGTAGTTGAAAACATGAGTGGCTTTATATGTCCAACTTGTAATACTGAACATGATATATTTGGCAAAGGAACAACGCAGCCACTTATAGATGCATATCAAACGCAGCTGCTTGGTGAAGTGCCAATAGAACCTGCAATTCGCGAGGGGGGAGATAGTGGACAACCTATAACTGTTATAGCGCCTAATTGTGAAACTGCTAAACGATATCAGGCAATAGCTACTAAACTTTGGGATTACCTTCAAGAAGTAAATGAGGGTGAGGGCGTTGATAACTCCTCAATTCAGCCTACTATTTTTTAGAGCTTATTCAAGATAAAAGAGTTTAGGTTTTGTCTTTTTCTCTGGTTTTAAAGTAAAGTGTTTTCTCGATGAGAGCACTTTACTTATTTCACTCTCTGGGTCATCTAAATTACCAAAATATCTTAGTTTCGCAGGGCAGGTTATTTGACAGGCTGTTGTTGTTTCACCTCTGGCTAAACGAGTATCTGCGCAAAATATACACTTATCTGTTACATGGTTTTTTTCATCTACATAGCGTGCATTGTAAGGGCATGCACTCATACAAGCTCTTGTTAAATCACACAAATCTTTATGGAGTCTGACAATTCCATTGTTATCTCTATAAATTGCTCCATTGGGGCATGCTGCCATACATGGAGCATCTTGACACTCTTGGCACTGCATCTGCATAAACTCTACTTTATCTCTATCGAGATTCCAAAAATCTCCAGAAACTTTTGTCTCCTCTTGAATCCAAAGGCGATGATTTTTTGCACCTAAATCTATACCATTTTCCTCTTTGCAAGCCACTTCGCAAGCGTGGCAGTTTATGCAGAGTTTATAGTCAAACGCCATCCCATAGTTTGCCATTACAATTTCCTTAATGTTACATTTGTTTCATGCATTGTTGCACAGCCATAGATCTTTTCAAATTTATCTTCAATTATCATATTATCACTTGCACCTTTTGCATAAGCATTTGTCATCTCTTGCGAATCTATACCAAATCCATGCGGAATCCAAAGCACATTAGGTGCTATTTTATTTGTTGGATTAGCTTTGATGACGATGCTAGAGACACTACTCATAACAACAACGCTATCTCCTGTTTTTATACCCAGTCTTTTTGCATTATTATTGTTTATCCACAAATAATTTTCTTTCTCAAAATCTTTAAGCATAACATTGTTTGCCGTGGCACTTTGAGTTGTTGTGACATATCGTCCTGTTATGACACGAAATTCATCTTCGTGTAAATTGAAATCATAATACTTATGCCAAGTTGGCATCGCATCAAATCCTGCTTTTTCTAATTTTTTAAGGTAGGCATTAACTCTGTATTTTTTATCTATAGTATAAAATCTTTTCTCTGGAGGGTAATACTCATAAAAATCATTAAAAAGTTCTTTTTGTTCGTCCATATAAGGGTACCAAACACCTTTTTCTTTGAGTGAATTATAGACTTCTTTGCCAAACTGTTTTGTGATGAGCCTTTTGTTCCTTTGTGTTGTATTGTAGCCGTAGAGTTCTGCCATATCATAGCCACCCTCTACAAATGCTTTGTGCAGACCATCCTCTTTTATGCTATCTTGTAGATCTTCATCATATTTGGCACTTACATGAAACAAAGGAACTGAAAGTTTTTTTCCTAATCCTTTTAAAATGTCCTGCATACTTCTACTCTCATAGAGTGACTCTATCACCTGATTTCGCAGGGCTAAAGAGGGTTCAAGTCTGTTAAAGCTTACAACCATATCTTCACGTTCTAAGTAGGTACACTCAGGGAGAATTACATCCGCCATCATCGCGGTATCGCTTGGCATGGTGTCGAGTACAACTACTAAATCCATCATCTCAAGCATCTTTTTTGTTTTTGCAATATTTGGCATATTTTGCATAAGGTTATGTTTTCTGATGAACATTGCCTTTACAGGGTAGGGTGCTGTTTTACTAACTACTTTTTCTCTGAAGTTTAACCAACTTCCACCTTTTTGTGAACCATAGACTATGCCATCTAAATCAAATCGTCCCTCGGCATTGTTATAGAGTGGCTCATTTATCTCTTCATCATTGAGTTTAATTGGCTGTCCAAAAATGATGCCACCTTTTCTGTTTACACTCCCTGCAAGTGCATTTATAAGCACCATTGCGCGGCGAAGCTGAAAATCGTTTTGACTCCAGACACTTCGGCGACCTAAGTAGTAAAGAGGGTTCGATGCTGCAAAAAATTCTCGTGTTATTTTTTCTATTTTTTGAGAAGGAATGTGTGTTTTACTCTCAGCCCATTCTGGAGTATATTTTTGAGAGAGTATATGTGCTTTTAGTTTTTCAAAATCATCAAACTGTTCATTTACATATTTTTTATCATAAAGTTCTTCTTTAAACGCAATATACATCATACTCAAACAAAACGCCAAATCAGTTCCGGGGTAGAGTGGCAAATACTCATCTGCTTTTATAGCAGTTACAGTGCAACGAGGGTCAAGCACAACAAGTTTTTGTTTGGAGTGAATCATATCAACACTATCAGGGGTGATGAGTGATTCGTATCTGTTCGCACCACTGATAATCATATAGTCACTCCCTGCAACATCCATTTCACCTACATCACCAATGGTGAGTTGTGTCGCTCCAAGTTTTGTATTTAGGCAGATGCTTCCTTCATCTAAAAAGTTTGCACTTCCTAGTTTTGAGCCAAAAAATTTAATGTACTCATCTTTGTTAAAGCCCTCTCCATTACAGTATGCGATAGTAGAACGGTTGTCTTTTTGCTCATCTATAATTTTGACTAACTTCTCTTTGATGTATTCATATGCTTCATCCCAAGTGGCTCTCTTATATTGTCCATCACCTCGATTTCCAATTCTAATGAGTGGATATTTGAGTCTATCTTCATCATAGATTGCTTGAATACCAGCATTACCTTTTGGACAGAGCATATTGCGACTTTTTGGAAAGTTGTGGTTTGGATTGAGTTTTGTAATAAGACCATTTTCAACTCTTGCATATCCTGCACATTTATTTCTGCACATATTACAAAGGTAGGGAGTGTCTGTTGTTTTTTTATTGGATGTTTTTGTTGTTTGCCAAGGAGAAGAGAGAGCAGAAGTAGCGTAAATACAAAGAGATACGCTACCTTGTAAAAATTTTCTTCGAGAAGTTTCTATAATATTCATATGAGTATTATAGCACATTTTAGAAGTCTCAAAAAATGAGACTTCTAATAAATATAATGATTAGTGATCGCCACCATCTAAGTCAAACATTTTTTGACCGAAATAGTAGAGCATAAAGAAGATTCCAATTGCACCAAATCCAATTGCAAATTCTGCTGCACTTGGGAAGTATTCAATCCATTTTGGAGGAAGTTGATACTCTGTAAGTTTCATCATTTGAAGAGGTTTTACTTGTGTATCATGAACTAAATCATAGCGCATAAAGAAGATACCAATCATACCTATAAATGAAGCATATACATATAGATTAATTGATTTCCATTTTGTTGTTAGCATTACTACAAAAGGAATTAACATACCACAAAGAACTTCACCATATACGAAGCCACCACTATGTAAAATATGTTCAACTACATCTGCACGACCTGGCATACCACCATAAATACCTGTCATCATTTTCCATGTTTCAAAGAACATTAAAATAGCCAAAAGAAGTGTTTGAATCTTAGCAAGACCTATAAGCCCTTTTTTAATCTCTTCTGGAAAATTCATTTTATATCTAAATCCATACATTAAATATGTTAAGTATATACCTGTAATAAATGCAGTCAAGATAAAATATGTTGGATAAAAAACACCATTTGAAATAGTTCTAGCATTTAAAAATCCAAAAACACCACCAAGATTTGAGTGTGCTGCGAGACCTACTAATAGACCAGTTAGACCAAAAATTCTAGCATTTTTCATATCGTTACGCATTAAGAAAATAAATTCTATAATCATAAATGTAAGATAAATTCCATAAAGTGTACCCATCCACCAGATAGCTGATGTAAGACCTGGACTTAAAACATTATAAATAAGCATTCTGACTGGATGACCAATTTCAAATGCAATTACAGCAAAACCAGCTAAAATAGTTACAATAGAACCAAGAATAGCTCTTTTACTCATTGCCATATAATCTTTAAAGCCAAAAACATCACCTAAAGAACCAACGATACAAAGACCAGTTGAGCTAACAACAAAGAAAATATACATAGCAATTAAAAGACCCCATGGATGTTCTCTTGTAACATTATAAGCGTGATGAGAATGGATTAGGTACTCAATAACACCCCAGCCAAAAGCTCCAAGTAATCCAATTGTTAAAATAAACATTAAAATATTTAAAGGAGTTTTCTCAAAAGTCATAAGACTCTTTAGAGTGAAATCCTTCATAGGTATAATTTTTTTAATAAAATTCACTTTATCCTCCTTATGTTAGATAAAAAAGTTTTGGTTTTGTTCCAAGATGCGCTTTAAGACTGAAATGATCTCTTGTACGAAGAAGTTCACTAATTTCACTCTCAGGGTCATCTAAATCACCAAATGTTCTTACTTTTGTAGGACAAGTATTTTGACAAGCTGTTGTTGTCTCACCACGAGCAAGTCTTGTGTCTGAACAAAAAGTACACTTATCTACGGTCATTGTTCTTTCATCTACATATCTTGCATCATAAGGACAAGCATTCATACAGTATGAACATAAAATACATTTATCAGCATCTACTCTTACAACTCCATTTTCATCATAGTAAGTTGCATGTGTTGGACAAACTTCTTGACAAGGTGCATCATCACATTGCTGACATTGGCTTGGTAGAAAAGATGCAGATGCCATATCTAAAAGTGGCCATGCTCCCTCTGGGTTATTGCCACCTACCCAAATTCTATGTTTTTCTGCACCAAGTTCTACACCATTTTCCTCTTTACACGCTACTTCACATGCTTTACAGTTGATACAATTTTTGTAATCAAGTGCCATTCCATATCTTGCCATAATTACACCTTCCTAATTTCTACATTTGTGTCATGCATTACCGCTGCACCATATACAGGCTCAATCTTATCTTCAATAAGAAGAGCATCATTTGCACCATTTCCATATGCCAATTCCATTTTTTCACTGCTTCCACCAAAACCATGAAGCATGAAGATTTGATTTGGAGCAATTTTATTTGTAGGGTATGCCATAATGGTTACTTTTCCAATAGGACTTTTTACTTCAACTTTATCTGCAAATTTAATTCCCATTTTTTCACATACTTGATTGTTGATCCAAATATAGTTTGTAGGGATTAAATCTCTTAACATTGCATTATTCGTTGTACCACTTTGAGTAAATTGTGCATGACGACCAGTTACAAGTCTAAATTGACCTGCTGGAACACTAAATTCCATATCATCATGCCATGCTGGCATGGCATCTACACCTTTTTTTGTTAAGTTTGATAAATTACATTTAACTTTTAATTTATCACCTTGTGTTGAGTAGTGTTTTTTATTTTCAGGGTAATACTCAAATTCATTTGGATTGAGTTGTGTATGGTACTCTTCCATGTGCGGATAGTAAACACCTTTTTCATCTAAGATTTCCCATGCTTTTTTACCATATGCTTTTGTAATTCTCTCTTCATTTTGTTCATGAACAGGTTTTTCCCAAGGCTCAGCTAAATCAAAACCATTTTCTTTGTAATATTGCTCAATCTCTGCCTTGCTCATACCTTCCGTGTCATCTTGAACATCTTCATCATATTTTAGAGTATTTTCCCAAAGAGGTTTAGATAATTTTTCAGCTAACTCTTTGTAGATAACTTCAGGAGTTTTTGTCTCATAAAGAGGCTTAATAGCTGCTTTTCTTTGAACAATTGCAGGTTCCATTCCCCCATAACTAGCTACTGGAGAAGTTCTTTCAAGGTAAGATGCTTCTGGTAAAATAACATCAGCATACATTGTAGTGTCACTTGGTAGGATGTCTATCATAACATTCAAATCCATTTTTTTCAAAAATGCTTCTGTCTTTTTGGTATTTGGAACACCTGCCATAGGATTATGTTTTCTCATAAACATAGCTCTTAATGGATAAGGATTCTTACCTTCAAGTACCATGTTTCTAAAGACAATCCATGAACCAGTTTTTAGTGATGGAATAGCGATGCCATCTTTGTCAAATCTAGCTTGAGCCTGTCCATAAATAGGTGCATTTACATCTTCTTTAGGAAGTTGAAGTTTTTGACCGTAAACTATACCACCTTTTTTATCTAAGTTTCCACTTAAACCTTGGAATATTGCCATAGCACGACGAAGTTGGAAGTCATTTTTAGAAAATACACTTCGGCGACCTTGATAATAGATAGGACTTCGTGCAGCCATAAATTCACGAGCTGTTTTTGTAATCTCTTTTGCAGAAATATTTGTAAGTTTTGCTGCCCATTCTGGTGTATAGTTATGAGAAAGAATATGTTGTTTATATTCGTCAAATCCTTCTACATGTTTTGCAACAAAAGCTTTGTCATATAACTCTTCTTTAATAGTAACATAAGTTAAAGCAAGAACAAATGCCAAGTCTGTTCCCGGATTTATTGCGTACCATCTGTCTGCTTTTACTGCAGTATTTGTAAATCTTGGATCTAAAACAATTGTTTTAAGACCTCTTCCTTTAGAACGTTTAAACATATCCATAGTATCAGGAGTAATGATAGCTTCTGCTCTGTTAGCACCCGCGATAATAAGATAGTCAGCATTAGTTAAGTCTGCTTCACCGTAAGTACCTATAGTATTTACATATCCACCAAGTGTAGTTTCAAGACAAATACTAACTTCATCAACATAGTTAGGAGAACCAATCTTTTCACCAACTAAAACTTCAAAACCCTCTTTTGAAAGACCTTCACCATTACAGTAACCAATTGTTGCACGGTTGTCTTTCTCTTCATCCAGAATTTGTTTGATACCTTTAAATTTATCAGTACCGTTTAAAATGGCTTCATAAGCTTCATCCCAACTAACACGTTTATATTTTCCATCGCCTCTTTCGCCAATTCTTACCATTGGATATTTTAAACGATCTGGATCATAAAGCGTCTGAATACCAGCATTACCTCTTGGGCAAAGCATATTCCTATTTTTTGGAAAATATGGATTAGGATCTAATTTTGTAATTATTCCATCTTCAACTCTAGCTAAACCTGCACATTTATTTACACATATACCACATAAAAAAGGCACATGCTCTGCCTTCGCTGTACTTGTCTTCGTTGTAATTGTACTAGGTATCCTGCTATTTGTTGATTTATGTTCACTAGCATTCTCACTAGAGAAAAGATTTGTAGCACTAATCGCTGACGCACCAGCAACACTTAAAGCCACACTTCCTTGAAGAAATTTTCTTCTCGAAACTTCTACACTCATAAGCACTTCCTCTTTGTAATTTTCTAAAATGGAGTATAAGTCTAAGAAAAACTTATAAAAATCATTAGATTAAGGTATGGTAATACAGATTGACTTATAAATAACTTTTATTTACGTAATAATTCTAATAAGTTGCAATTATGGGAAAAATAGATATGAAAAAAGAGAAAAAAACAAAAATTTGTGAGAAGGAGAAATAAGGAACAAGAGCATAAAGCTCTTGTTAGTAAATATTAGTATTTATAGCTACAAGAAATTCTTAACTCTTGAGTACTTTTTACATCATTGTCTGCCAGAGTTGGATCAGCCCAAAATTGTTCTATATTAGATTTGTATTTATAATCCATATATGTATATCTTATCTGTGTAGAGAAGTGACCATTTTCAAATGGTAAATTCCAATAAGCTTCATATGCATTACCTCTTGTAGCAATTTTAGAACCACTCATCGTATCTTCAGCCCATGTTTCCGGTGCCCAATATTTTGAACCATAGTTATATTCTATACCTATTTGACCATTATCAGTAATTAAATCTGGAAAAATAAAACCACTCCAGAAACTATATCCATTTTCACTGTTTTTAGTACCTTGCATTTTATAACCATCTTTAGGATCTGTTCTCGTAGCTGCAATAGAAACAAAGAGTGTACTACTATCTAAAAAATCAATATCTTCATCAAGTCCATCAATTTGCATTGATATTGCCGCCATGTGTTTCAGTCCTGCACCAGTTGTAGCTCCTGCTGGATTTTCTGAACTTACTAGACTCTGTTTTGATCCCATAAAATTAAATATAGCAGCATATTGAGCCATTAGATTAACTTGACCATCATTGTAAATACTCATAGGTACAACAAAAAAGTCAACATTTTCATCTTTTGCACCTACTGCTGTGTAAGGTGTTCCCATAAAAGATGGTTGGTTGATATTTGTATATGATCTACCTAAAACAAGTTTTAAGTAAGAACCTTCGAGTCCAAAAGCATTTCCAATGCGAACCATAGCACCGTCTACTTCCATATTTGTAATATGTGCTAAAGGTGAACCTGGATTTGCTAGACCTTCTCTGTGATTAGCCAAAAATCCGTCTGTAGCTGGTCGTCTACCTGCGCTAAAACTGATAGGATGAGTACCATCAGTTAGTCTATAAACAAAGTACGCTTGTCTGATTTTTATAATATCATCATCAGCTTTTGAACTTGCTCTCCAATTCACATTTTGAAAACGATCGTTTGTTGGCAGGTTATTGGCACCCCATGTACTATACGCTGCTAATTGTCCTCTAAAAGTCAATCTATCTGTTGGTGCTGCAACCATACCAAGCCATAAACGGTTAGTTAAAAGTGAAGAGTTTGTGACACTTTTCCCATTTTTTAGTTTATAATCTAAATAGTTATAAGCTGTTCTAAAGTTTACATCCCACTTAATGTTATCGTTTCCATCATGTTTTTTTACTTCAATTAAGCCTCTTGCAGTCTGTTTTTGTTTTTTCTCCATTTTGTCAATTTTTTTTGTAAGTTTGTCAATTTGAGTTTGCATCGAACTTACAGTTGAATTTACATCTGATTTTGCGTAGACCGACGTAGTCAAAAAAGCTAAAACAGATAATGTAATAATTTTGTTCATACCTATCCTTAATATTAATTTCTATAAAATACTACTATTGATAAGATTAAAAATAAGTTAAACTTAATCTTGTAATTATAATTTATTATAGAATGGGGATAAAAATGGAAAAAGAGACATATAAATTGTTTGAAAATACAAATAGTGAGAAAATCTTAGAAAAATTAGATGAAGAGTTGAAAAAGAGAAATGAGTCTCCATTTTGGAGTGATAAAGTTGTGCCATTCTCGGCAGCTATACTCTCTGTCTTGGTTCCTTTGCGTGAACAAAATTTACTTTTTACTCCTGAAGGTTTAAAAGTAGAGGTTTTAACACCTGAACTATTCTTGGATTGGAGTGATTTCTTAAGTTTGAAGAGCCTTGCGTTTACTATTGCAAAATCTAATGAAGCAAAAGAACTTGTAAGAACATCACTAACTAAAGAAGAGTGCCAGCGGTATGAGCCGATTGATTTGAAATTATTGGGTGAGTATCTTTCTAAATATAGTGTGAATTTAGAGTATGAAAATTTAGATTTTCCTATTGCAAATTACAATTTGCATCAGGGCGTTTCAAATGTTGTTAAATCTTTGCTTTAAGTGCTAGTCACTTAATAAAATATGGAATAAAGAAGCCACCAAAGTAAGAAAATAACAAGACCTAAAACTGCGAATGTAACGATAATTCGCAGTGAGAGGTAAAAAAGAAATTTAAGCCAAGTCGGCATTTATGGTCTGTATGGAACAGTCTTTATATGCAGACCTTTTGTTGCATATTCCATCCCACCTTTGAGATTTATAACATTGTATTTAAACTCTTTTGAGAGCCATGGTGCTATTATGGAAGTTCTGCTGCCTGTATGACAAATAAGTGCAAAAGGTTTAGTAGTATCTACTTTTTTATTTAACTGTATTAAAAATTTTTTTGCATCATACTTGCCTTTTGCATTAAAAAACATAATAGGAATAGCACCTTTTAATAGCCCCGTTTCCCTCCACTCTCCTGGCGTTCTTACATCAACGATGGGAATGTTTTTGCTTAGAAAATCCTTTGTGAGATACTGGCTTGTGAGTTGTGCAAAAAGTGATGCACTTAAAAGCATAAGACTTAAAATTATTTTTTTCAACTGTTTTCCTTAGTTTTTGGATATTAAAGTGTATAATTATATCAAAAATAACAGGGAACTTATGGCCGCATCAAAAAAAGTAGTTGAAAATTCAAATAGATTACGTTATGTCAGAGCATTGCAACGCTTTCAAAAAAGTCTGCTTTCTTATCTTACAAATAGTGATGCCCTCACAAAAGAGAAGTATGACAAAAAGATTGAAAACGCCTTAAAACTGCTCAAGAGAGTTGAAGAGAGTCAAATTTATAAGGGAGAGCTGCAGGATTTACAAGCACATGTAAATAAAATGATTGCTTATAAAAACTCACAAACAGATATAGAGTCGATCAAAGAAGATATTTTATACAGTGCAAATCAGCTTGAAAAGAGTAAAAATGCCAAAAGATATAAAAAAGATAAACACTCCCACTCAAAATTTCAAGATTGGGAGTAGTTGATATGGTACAATTTTGTACTTAATAACATAAAGGTTACTTATGACACTCGCAGAAAAAGAGATTAAAAAATTTGAAAATCATAATTGTGCTGAAGATGCTCTATTTTATCAAGCAATGGAGGAGGTGATATATTCTATTGCTCCTCTTTTGGAATCTGATGAAAAGTATGCAAAATATGCAATTTTAGAGAGATTGGTTATTCCAGATAGAATAATAAAGTTTAAAGTTACTTGGTTGGATGATAATAATAAAATTCAGGTAAATAGTGGCTTCCGTGTGCAGTTTAACAATGCTCTAGGACCATACAAAGGGGGATTGCGTTTTCACCCTACTGTAACTGAGGGTGTTTTAAAATTTCTAGGTTTTGAACAAATTCTTAAAAATTCACTTACAGGTTTGCCTATTGGTGGGGCAAAAGGTGGGAGTGATTTTGACCCTAAGGGTAAAAGTGATTTTGAGATTATGAAATTTTGTGCTGCGTTTATGACGGAGTTACATAAGTATATAGGACCACGAATAGATGTACCAGCTGGTGATATTGGTGTTGGGGGTCGTGAAATAGGTTACCTTTTTGGAGAGTATAAAAAAATCACCTCTTCTTATGAAGGAACATTAACAGGCAAACCATACTTTTTTGGTGGTTCTTTAATGCGTCCAGAGGCAACAGGTTATGGTGCTGTTTATTTTACACAAACAATGCTAGAGATGGAAAATAAAGAAGCACTTGAAGGTAAAATTTGTACTGTAAGTGGAGCTGGAAATGTAGCACTTCATGCCATAGAAAAACTGCAAGATATTGGTGCTGTTGTTGTGAGTTGTTCAGATTCAAGAGGGACTGTTTATGATGCTAGAGGTGTTGATTTGGCACTTTTAAAAGATATAAAACTAAAACGTCGTGCTTCACTTGAAGAGTATTGCAAAGTACATAATGAGGGCAAATATATACCGGTAGCTGAATATCCAGAAGGTGGTCATGCTGTTTGGGATATACCATGTTATGCTGCGTTTCCATGTGCCACTCAAAATGAGCTTACTGAGGTTGATGCAAAGGCTCTTATAACAAATGGATGTGTGAGTGTCACAGAGGGTGCAAATATGCCTTCAACTCCAGATGCTATAGATCTGTTGCAAACACATAAAATCTGTTTTGCACCGGCAAAGGCGGCAAATGCAGGTGGCGTCGCTGTGAGCGAATTTGAAATGAGTCAAAATGCTTCCATGACAAAATGGAGTTATGCAAAAGTAGATGAAAAACTTAAAGAGACGATGCAAATGATATGTAAGCGTGTCTCTTTAACTGCTAAAGATTACGGAGTGGAAGGCAATTATGTGCATGGGGCTAATATTGCTGGATTTAAAAAAGTTGCAGATGCTATGATAGCGGAGGGCATATAAAAGTAATGAATAAGCTATTTCTTTTTGTTTTAACGCTCTTAGTGCCTTTTATGCTAAACGCGGCGGTTAGATATGATCCTTTTATTGATCAACAAATAGCATTGACATTAAAAATGGATGATGCGAATTTAACGCAAAAAGAGATATATAAACTTGTGCAAAAGCAAGAGCATATGTATGAAGCACAGCTTGATGATTTAATGGTGAATAAAGCAGTTTATATAGAGAAACTAGGGGATTTTGGATCTAAAATATTTGCTTTACAAAAAATAATTGCTATAAATAAACGCGCAGGGAATACTTATGCAGTGTTAAGAGATGAGGTGCGGATTAAATCTTTGAAATATGTCCAAGAGCAAGAACTGCTAGTAAAAAAGATTTTACTAGCTCTTGATTTACCAAATATGCAAGCTTATGAACAAAAGCTAAATACTCTTGTTGTTGCAGAACAAAAGTATGTATCAAGGCTCTATAGTAAAGACTATACTCCATATTTAAAACTTGATAATAGTTCTTCTAAAATTATTAGTCAACTCCAGCAAAATATTCGTGATTTTTATGCTCTTCAGGAAATAAATACTGATTTTATAGCTTATATTTATAAGTTTGAAAATAGAATGTATAGGCTCAATAAATATTCCAAATATCATATTATAACTCTTGCAATCTATCTGCAGTCATTTGGATTAGTGCAAAAAATTGATTCTGTATTAAATATGTATGGTTTAAGTATTATGAAAATTTTAATTATACTCTTTATGACTCTGCTTATTTATATATTTAGAAAAATTATTTATACATTGATACAAAAAAGTTTTTCTAAAATTGATATATTGGCTAAATATTCAGATATTCTTCTTTCTAAACCAAAAAAAGCTATAGAGTCTTTGCTTATTATCATTAATATTAATATCATTATATATGTATTAAATGATTTTAGTAACAGTGAAACAGTTGCAATAGTATTTAATATAATCTATGGTATCTACTTTACAGCTATTATTTACATCTTTATAAATGCGCTTGCTTCGATTAAGGTAAGCAGTATGGATGCAAGGCAAACAGGTGTAAAAAGTGAACTTATTAATGTTGGTCTTAAAATTATTAATTTTATTATTATACTTATAGGTGTACTGATTGTGCTTTATTTAGGAGGAGTTGATTTAACTGCAGTTCTTTCAGGTCTGGGAATAGGTGGTTTTGCAGTTGCCTTTGCTGCAAAAGATACTATATCTAATTTCTTTGGAACACTTGCGGTACTTTTTAGTGAGGTTTTTTCTCAAGGAGATTGGATAGAGATAGATGGAAAAGAAGGTGTTGTCGTTGAAATAGGTATTCGTGTAACAACTTTGCGTACATTTGATAATGCACTTATCGCAATTCCAAATGGAACTTTTGCTGCAAAAGATATTAAGAACTGGAACAAAAGAAAACTTGGACGACGCATTAAAATGTCCCTTGGCGTGAAGTATGATTCTAAAAAAGAGAATATTGTAAACGCAGTCAATGAGATAAGAGAGATGCTTGTACTACATCCTGATATTGCAAGTAAAAATACAAAATATGAATATAAAGATTTTCGTCGTTCTGCTAAACTAGTCTCTAAAGAGGATCTGCAGGGAATTAAAAAGACACTTTTGGTCTATCTCGATGAGTTCGATTCTTCAAGTATAAATATTTTAGTTTACTGTTTTTCTAAATCTGTAGATTGGGAAGATTGGCTTAAAACAAAACAGGATGTTATGGAAAAGATTATGGATATATTTGAGAAAAATTCTCTTGAGTTTGCGTTTCCATCACTTTCTATTTATAATGAAACGCAAAGTTCTCAAAAAGAACTTTCTTAGAAAAGATTTTGACTAAGGTATATCCACCCTTGCCAGAGTGCAGCTGAAGAGATACCAGCTGCAAAACCTGCTATGATGTCATCACCCATTACACCAACACCGCCCGGAGCTTCTCTGTCTATTCGCCCAATTATAGATGGTTTTGTAATATCAAAATATCTAAAAAGTACAAATGATAAGAGTGACTCTATTAAAAAACCATTGCTTAGCGTGAGAACTTGATTTGATGCAACAGAGATTGCTGGGGCAATGCTAAGAGCAAACCACATTCCCGCAAGTTCATCAATTACAATTCTTTGGTCATCATGATTGCCTGTCTCTTGTTCATACTGGTTTATAACTTTTATGGCAATGACAGAGATAAGCAGAGCCGCTAAAAAAAGTGTTGTTGTATCGAAGTAGATTAAAATTGCCATACCTATAGGGAGTGAAACAAGTGTACCCATTGTACCAGGTGCCTTTGGTGATAGACCGCTATAACCTAAGGTTAAAAAAAACCAGTTCATATATCTGTTTCCTTATGTAAGTGAAGTTGTTTGGTAGAGTTTCATAAGCTCTAAGTAAAAATCTTTTTCTGTATGCTCTTCTAGTAGACCTTTTACTGGAAAGGTGTCATAGTAGAGTTTTTCGACATTTTTAAATCTGTTAGGAAAAAGTTTTGAGAGTAAAAATGCTGAAATCTCTTTTCTCATTAAAACAGCAGGAGGCAAAAGTCCTGCTTCTAAAAGCTCAAGAATTGAGTCTGCATGGTAAGAGATCTGATGGTGTTGTCCATGTGGGCAAGTATTTTTACTGACAAGTGTTTTACACTCATCACAGTAGACATATTCACTTGCTACTTTTATATCAATATTAATTCCTGTAACTTTGTCAATGATGGACTTATTTGAATTACAGTCATAAAACATTCCTAAACCTGCATGATTTCGTCCAATAGTAAGTCTGTCACAACCATAATTTTTTGCAACAATGGCATCAATAATAATTTCATTATAACCAGCAAAAATATAGCTATTTTCAAGTGGAATAATAATGACTCTGTTTTTTGGTAAAAAGTTATTTATAAAATACTCTAAAGCCTCTTTTCTCACTTCATATTGTAAGTTTGCACTATTATAAGGTTTGAGTAGAAAAATTACAAGGAGGTCTGTATCTTCAAGACTCTGGCGAATAAGTCTTTCATGCGCACGATGTAGCGGATTTGCCCCCATCATTAGAGAGCTTGTATGTTTGGCATCTATAAGTTTTTTAGCAGCTTCAATTTTTAGTTTGTTCTGATTTTTTGTTTTATGAAAAATTGTGTATTCACCACTGATAGCCCATCTTCCAATTCTTTTAATAGTAGCCATAACCCCAGGATGCGTTAAATCATCTGTCCCATATATATGTTTTACTCTCTCTTTTGGATCAATTTGAAAGGTGTCGTTTACAATGAGTGTTGCAAATATCTCACCATCACATATAATAGTTACCTCTTCTTCTTTTTTAAGAGATGCAATGACCTCTTCATTTTTTTTACCAGAAGGCGCGAGTATAAAAGGAAAGGGGAATGATTGCCCATTTATAAGTCCCGTTTGTAAGACTTCAAGTGACTCTGCTTCACTCATGAGTTTTGTTACAGGAGAGAGCAAACCTTCTTTTACAAGTTCTAAGACAGAAGCTGCCTCTTTATCAACAAAAAGGGTTTTATTTTTTCTTGATGATGTCATATTTCTTTCTTTTTTCCCATAAACTTTTACGGCTGATGCCTAGTTTTTTGGAAAGCTCTGTATCGGGATATTTGTCTTGATAATTAAGAACAATAAATTTTACATAATCTTCAATAGGAAGAATTTCGCCTTTATCAAAAACATTTTTTTCGCTTTCAATCTCTATGACCTTAAACGCAACATCTTCGATTTTATCGCTACTTGAAATAATGGCTTTTTTGCCTTCTAACAGAGTACAGAATTTTTGTTTGTCAGCTTTTTTGAGAGTCTGATAGTCAATAATATAGGCAATAGAATTTTGTGGAAGATTATCAATCTCTGCTAATGCTTTTGAGTTACTAAGAGAGATAAAGTGAATAGGTAGATCTTGTGATTTTGCATATTCATAGGCAAAAGCATCACTATATTTTTGAAAACTTGATGAAATGAAAAGGGGTAGTTCAATATTTTCAATGGATTGCTTATGCTCAACAGTTGAGAAATTGTGTTCAAGGTATTTTTCATACGCTTCATTTCTCTTTTTGAGTTTTTCATAATCTTGGTAATGGTCTATTTTTCTTATAAGTTCTTCTATCATAAATGGTTTGAGAATATAATCTTTTGCACCTGCTGCAAGAGGTTTTGAAACTGTGTCATTACTAATATATGAAACCATTAAAATAACAATAGAGTGCTTGAAAGTCTCTATAACAGGATTGAAATCTTGTCCATTAATATTTGTTGAGAGCAGTACCACATCGTAGTTTTGTCCTCTTATGGCATCTTTTGTCGATGTACACATTTCACAGTTATGACCGAGTTCGCCAAGTTTTGTTGCAATACTTTGCGCTAAATATACTTCGTTTTCTATAATTAATATCTTCATTTTATCCTATTTTCTTCCAGTTAAAATATTTTAAATTGGCATTAGCAATCACACCAACACCCTCTTCTCGCCCAATAAACCCAAGCTTTTCCGTTGTTGTTGCTTTGACATTCACTCTTGCTTTGTCAATACGAAGAATATCTGCAATAATTTTTCTCATACTATCTTTATATAAGGCTAATCGTGGTTTTTGTGCAGCAATCGTAATGTCTGCGTTTACAATAACAAAACCATAATTGTAAAGTTTATCTACTACTTGAGTAAGCAGCTCTTTTGAATCAATGCCTTTATAGTTGGCATCATTATCAGGAAAAAGCATACCAATATCGCCCATTCCTGCAGCACCTAAAAGCGCATCTATAAGTGCATGAAGTGCAACATCACCATCACTATGTGCTTTAAATCCATAATCTACATCAATTTTAAGACCGCCAAGGTACATCTCACCCTTATCATCAAAAGCGTGAACATCAAATCCATTACCACTAAAGGTGTCATTTGATGGAGCTTGAAGGCATGGCAGTTCGTTTAAGTCATGAACAAAGGTGATTTTATGAGCATCTTCATCTCCTAAAACATACCCACGACTGCCACCATTTGCAACAATGGCACTACTTTCATCTGTAAATTCTTCAGATCTCTCAAGTGCAGATTTTAGAACTGTTGTTTTTGAGAGTTGTGGAGTCTGTATGCGTTTCACTTTTTCTCTATCTATAGTGGCGTTTTCATAAACTATGGTATCAGTCACTTTGAGATAAGGAACAACGCAGTCATAATCTGATTTTTCTTCTATGATACGTTGGATGAGTGTTTCACTTATACACGCTCTTGCTACATCACTTACAAGCACATATGAACTCTTTACATATTTCAGTGCGTTCTTAAGAGACTGCTGTCTTGTATTACCACCCTCTACGAGAGTGTAGTCTGTATAGTTTTGCATAAAAGCAATATCATCTGATGATGAAACTATAATAATTTGTGAAAATCGCTGCGTTTGATTGAAGTTATCTGCTACAAATTGCCACAATGGTTTATAATCTATGCGTAACCATTGTTTCTTAACACCCATATCAAAACGATTAGAGCTTCCCGCTGCTAATAAAACAAGAGTTAAATCTGACAATAAGGCTCCTCTACTTAAAAAGTGTTACGAAATTATACACTTACAAAGCTTTTTTTTATCTTGATTGTGTAAATTAGTCACTTTGAATTTCAAATATTACATAAAGAATCTTATCAATTAGTACTCTTTATATTAGATTAACTTTATTTGATTATATTTCCACTATATAAATATAAAAAATTGAGGAGAAACTATGAGATCTTCATGGGTACAAGAGCGTGAAAATGATGCTGTAAGAACACAGATGTATTACGCTAAAGAGGGCATAATTACACAAGAGATGGAATATGTCGCAAAAATAGAAGATTTATCTCCTGAACTAGTTCGTAGTGAAATAGCTCGCGGTAGATTAATAATACCAGCGAATGTAAATCATACTTCGTTAGAGCCAATGGCGATAGGAATTGCAAGTAAATGTAAAATCAATGCAAATATTGGTTCTTCTGCAATTGCTTCTGATGTTATGGGTGAAGTTGAGAAAATGGAAGTCTCTCAACACTATAAAGCAGATACTGCGATGGACTTAAGTACAGGTGGTGATTTGGATGAGATTAGAAGAGCCGTTATTAATGCTTCAAAAATTCCAATTGGTACGGTGCCAATTTATCAAATTTTACATGATGTAAATAATAAAATAGAAGATTTAACTATTGAAGTTATGCTTGAAGTTCTTGAGCGACAAGCAAAACAGGGTGTTTCTTACTTTACTATTCATGCAGGTTTCTTACTTGAGACAATGCCAAAAGTTGCAAAGCGTAAAATGGGAATTGTCTCTCGTGGTGGTTCATTGATGGCTGCATGGATGATGCATTACCACAGAGAAAATCCTTTTTACTCTGCGTTTGATGATATTTTAGATATTTGTGCAAAATATGATGTAAGTCTTTCACTTGGTGATTCACTCCGTCCAGGTTGTCTTGCTGATGCTTCTGATGATGCGCAACTTGGTGAACTTAAAGTTCTCGGTGAGCTAACACTCCGCGCATGGGAGAAAAATGTTCAGGTAATGATTGAAGGTCCAGGACATGTGCCTTTAAATCAGATTGAGCGTAATATGAAAATACAGCGTGAACTTTGCCATGAAGCACCTTTTTATATTTTAGGGCCACTTGTAACTGATATTGCAGCTGGATATGATCATATATCTTCTGCTATTGGTGCAGCTGTTGGTGGTTGGCATGGTGCTAGTATGCTCTGTTATGTAACACCAAAAGAGCATTTGGGTCTTCCAAACGCAGATGATGTTCGTGAAGGGATTATTGCCTATAAAATCGCAGCACACGCGGCTGATATTGCCCGTGGACGTAAAGGTGCACGTGATGTAGATGATGAGATGAGTGATGCGCGTTATGCGTTTGACTGGGAAAAGCAGTTTGAATTGGCACTTGATAGTGAAAGAGCTAGAGAGTACCATGATGAGACACTTCCTCAAGATGTATTTAAAGAGGCAGAATTTTGTTCAATGTGTGGACCAAAATTTTGTTCTTATAAAATTACACAAGAGATAATGGACAATCCAGAAGCAATTGCAAGAATTGCTGAAGATGTCAAAGCCAAAGAGGCAGCAGAAGAAGCGGCACTTTTAGCTTAAATCTTCTTTTAAAAGAAATTGATTTTAAATAAGACAATATTTGTCTTATTTAGATATGATACACTTCGAAAATGAAAAATTTTAAAAAAAGGAAATACTTTAAATGACTGAAGAAAATGTAAAATCAGCACTTTCAAAAGTTATGTATCCAGGTTTTACTAAGGATATTGTAACTTTTGGTTTTGTTAAAGATATAGTTGTAAACGGTGATGATGTTAGCGTAACTGTTGACATTACATCAAGTGCACCAGAAGTGGCACAACAAATTAAAGATGAAGCTACGGCTGAATTGATGAGAGAGGGTGCAGAGAATATTACTGTAAATGTAAAAGCACCTGTAATGCCAAGAGAGAGCTCTTCTCATGGTAAAAACATCGCTCCACAAGTAAAAAACTTTTTAATGGTTAGTTCTGGAAAAGGTGGAGTTGGTAAATCAACTACTTCTGTAAATATTGCTATTGCACTTGCACAGCAAGGTAAAAAAGTCGGTCTTTTAGATGCAGATATTTATGGTCCAAATATTCCTCGTATGATGGGTATAGCAGATGTGAAACCTGAAGTAAATGGAAATAAAGTACTTCCAATTAAAGCATATGGTATTGAGATTATGTCTATGGGTTCACTTATGGAACAAGGACAATCTTTAATTTGGCGTGGTGCTATGATTATGAAAGCAATCGAGCAATTCTTGCGTGATATTTTATGGTCAGAGTTAGATGTATTAGTTATTGATATGCCACCGGGAACTGGTGATGCACAACTTACACTTGCTCAGTCAGTACCTGTTACTGCTGGTCTTACTGTAACTACCCCTCAGGGCGTTTCACTTGATGACTCTCGTCGTTCACTTGATATGTTCAAAAAACTTAACATTCCTATTGCTGGTATTGTTGAGAATATGAGTGGGTTTATTGCTCCAGATACTGGTGTTGAGTATGACATCTTTGGAAAAGGAACTTCTGAGCCTATGGCGAAAGAGTTCGATACTAAAGTAATTGCTGAAGTGCCAATTGAACCTGCTATTAGAACAGGTGGAGATGATGGAAAACCTATCACTTTTGTAGCACCAACAAGTGAATCAGCAAAACGCTATATGCAAGCTGCTGAATCTATTTGGGCAACTATTGAAGAGATTAATGCAAATGGTGGAGTAGATAATCAATCTGTTCAACCAACAACACCTCCAGGTGTAAGTGCATGTTCTACTGGCGGAAGTTCTGCTGGGTCTGCACAAAGCAGTGGCGGTGGATGTGGCTGTAGTTAGCCATATCTCCTCCATTGGTCTTCTTACACCTCTTTCTTGAGGTGTAACTTTTACACTTTACTCTACAGTAACACTTTTTGCAAGATTTCTCGGCATATCTACATCATTTCCAAGACGTATAGAAATTTCTAATGAAAGAAGCTGTACAACAACCATCATTTCAAAAAATTCTAACATATAATGTCCCTGTTCTTTTGTTTTTATAAAGTCATCTGCTTTGTCAAACTCTATTGGAGAGATGGCACAAATAGTAGAGTCTCTTGCACTTAACTCCTCTGCATTACTCTTTGATTTTTCATATAAAAGATGCTTTGGAAGTAGGGCTATAGTAAAAAGTTCAGGGTCTGCAAGTGCAATAGGACCATGTTTCATCTCTCCACTGGGATACCCCTCTGCGTGCAGATATGAAATCTCTTTAAGTTTTAAGGCACCCTCAAGCGCTAATGGATAGAACAGATCACGTCCAATAAAGAAAAATCCGTGACCATGCAGGTATCTTTTTGAGAGACGTTTGATGCGTTCATGCATACTATCTTCAACAATAACACTTTTTGGAATTTCTCGTAAGACACTGATTTGTTCTGCTATTTCCTCTGTTTGCATACTATTGTTGCGTCTAGCAACATAAAGTGAAAGCATCCAAAAAACGACAACTTGCGTTGCAAATGCTTTTGTAGAAGCAACACCCTTTTCAACACCCGCACGGGTTAAAATGCTTGCATCTGCAATTCTAACCATTGAAGAGTTATCAACATTACAAATAACCAATGTCTTGAGACCTGCGGCTTTTGCCATTTTAAGTGTTTCTAGTGTATCTGCAGTCTCTCCACTTTGTGAAATTGCAACAAAAAGTGTATCTTGTGTGAGCACAGGCTCACGATAACGCAGTTCAGATGCCACTTCTACTGATGTTTTTATTTTTGCATGTCTCTCAAACATATATGAAGCACAAAGTGCAGAGTGGTAAGATGTACCACAGGCACAAAGTTTAATTTCATTAATGCCATCAAAAAGAGAGGTGTCAATTTCATCAAGAACTATTGCATCTTCACTTAATCGTCCAAGAAGCGTATCTGATATTACACTACTTTGTTCATAAATCTCTTTTTCCATAAAGAAGCGGTAGCCGTCTTTTTGTGCAGAGAGTTTATTGGTTGCAAGTTTTGTAAAGTGTGGCTCTTTTTTGTTGCCTTTTTTATCAAAGATAGCAATTTCATTTGCATTCACATAGCCATAATCACCATCTTCAAAGTAGTTTACATCTGAACACTGCCCAATGAGTGGAGTGTCTGAAGATGCAAAGTATTTTTCATTTTCTGCGTTTATTCCCATAAGCATAGGTGAACCATTTTTTGCAAAAAAGATAGTGTCATCTTCGCTTTTTGTTACAAGTAAAATAGCATAGGCACCCTCTAATTCGCTAATGGTCTTTTTAAAA
This sequence comes from Sulfurimonas sp., assembly GCF_026991475.1. Classification (GTDB taxonomy): domain Bacteria; phylum Campylobacterota; class Campylobacteria; order Campylobacterales; family Sulfurimonadaceae; genus Sulfurimonas. The sequence goes on from NZ_JALXBK010000024.1 coordinate 47,335, forward strand.
GCTTCAAAACTATTTACGCTGTTTTTTTGATTTTTTTCAAATTGATGTACTATTACTTCGGTATCTGTTTGGCTTAAAAAGGTGACACCTTCATTTTGTAGCTCTTTTTTGAGTGGGGCATAATTTTCAATAATTCCATTATGAACGACAGCAGAGTTTGCTCCAACATGAGGATGTGCATTTAATTCTGTTGGCTTGCCATGTGTTGCCCAACGTGTATGCCCAATTCCTGCAGCAAATGCATCTGTTACAAAATCTTTTGTTTTTTCTTCAAGATTTACAAGCTTTCCAACAGCTTTAAAACTGGAAAATTCTCCATCACTAAGCACTGCGATTCCCGCTGAATCATAGCCTCTATATTCAAGCTCTTTTAAGCCTTCAAGTAAAATCTCTTTTGTATTTTTTTGTCCTAAATATCCTACGATGCCGCACATATAATTTCCTTATTTTTTACTGTTATATAATGATTTGTAAATGTTTTCGACATTATTGCATATTTTGTTTTGTTTTTCTATTAAAAAACTATCGCGTACCTTATATTTACTGGAATGAATTTTTGCAGTAATAACATTAATTTGTAACTCTTCGAGCTGATGCATAATATAGGCTAGTAGCCCTGTCTGATTAGAGGTGTTAATGTTGAGTTCAGCATGTGTAAGGGAGTGTTCGCAATCAAGTGTAATCTCCTCTTTTTTAATGTTTACTGATTTTAGTGGTACATCTTTTTGCATATCAAAAGCATTGTCTATAATGTCTTGAACTTCCACTAAAACATTCTTATCAACATTTTGAATAAATTCAATTTTGAAATATTTTACCCCGTCAAAAAGGGTGAAAATTTCCATAGAAGCGACTTGTAAATGCGCAAGGGTTGCTAGTAAATAGCCAATGTTAAGCGGAATTTTTCGTAAAATTTCTATGCTTAAAGAGCCTTCATTTTTGAGACTAAAACTGTACTCTTTTGTCTCTCTTGCCAGCTTAGCGATGTGTATAATATCTTGAGGTGTGTGTTTAAAGAAGAAGAGGTTTGACTCTATTGAGAGTAGCTTCTTTTGCAGGAGAGATGGAAGCTCTTTGAACTCTTGTGCATTTTTAACACGAGACTCAATAATAACCCTTTTTCTCGCATCCGTTATTCTATTTTTGTTCTGTGCAATTTCTAGTGCATTTGTATAAAGGTCAAAAAGAAGTTTGGAGTTAAAAGAGTTGTAAACATCGCCACCAACACCACTGATGTCAGCATATGTGAGTAAATAGAGGAGTTGTAGATTTTTTGCATCTTCTATTTTAGACATAAATTTATAGAGTGTTTTTTCATTATGTATATTTTCTTTAAAGGCGACATTGCTCATTAAAATATGGTGTTTTACTAAGGTTATAGCACGCTTAGTGAGTTCTTCACTAAGTTTAATGTGTTTAATAAACTGTAGTAGTAGTTTTGCACCTACTTCACTATGGTCTTGTTTCCTTCCTTTTCCAGTGTCATGGAAAAAAACAACGATTTTGATGAGCAGTTTTTCATCTGCGTTTAGTTCATCAAAGAGTGTTTGGAGTTGTTTCTCTTTTATATTTTCTAGTGCTTCAACACACTTGATAGAGTGTACATCTACAGGATAGTGGTGGTAACCATCAAATTGTGGAAGGTGCATCACTTTTTTGAAATTTGGAAATAGTTCAGCAAGTACCCCTGCATCATAAAATAGTTTTAAAAAGGGTGCAATATTGCGTTTTGTAAAGAGTTGTTTTATAAGTATATATGTGTCTGCCTGAAGAGGATGTGATATTTTTGCACGGGAAAATTGGTATAAAAAACCAGCATCAAATTTGTACTTTTTATCTTCTATTTTAATAAGAAGTTTTAGTAAGGAGTTGATGTTTTGTATAGGAAGATGAAAAGAAGCATAGAGTCTTGCATTGTACTCATAAAAGCCTTTTTGTATTCTACTCTTTCTAAACGCAGCGATGTGTTGAGCATCATATATGTAAGGGCGTACCATTTTTTTGACAAATATTTGCACAAAGTTATTTATTTGCCACTGTGCTTCTAATACTTTTGTAGCAAGTTTTGTCTGCTCTTTAAATCCTAAAAGAGTACTGACTTCCGGAATGTATTGTAGTAGGAGTCTGTCCTCTTGTTTTCCTGTGATGAGATGCAGAGCACTTCTGACTCTGTAGAGTAGTTCTAGTGCCATACGATACTCTTTATACTCTTCATCTGAAAAAACAGTACCACTGAGCTCTTTTGTGCTGTCAATTCCATAAATAGTTTTTGCCACCCAAAAAATGAGGTGAGAATCTCGAAGTCCTCCGACACTCTCTTTAATGTTTGGCTGCATAGAGCTAGGATACTTTTTACGTCTTACCTGTGCCTCTTCAATTTTAGCTATTAAAAACTTTTTTTGATTGTGAAGTCTTATTTTGTTGAGTATATTTTGTGTAGCGTGCCAAACAAAAGGAGAACCCGTAATCAAGCGTGATTCCATAAGGGATGTTTTGATGGTTATATCTTCTGTGCTTGCCTTAAATAAATCGCTTACTTCATGAACACGATGTCCTAGTTTCATACCCGCATCAAGCGCAAGATAGAAGAGCTTTTCTATGATTAGTTGCGTGTTATAGCCATCTACCTCTTCATAAACGATGAGCAGGTCAATGTCACTATGAACACTCAACTGTTCACGTCCATAGCTGCCAAGCGCAACAATGGCTATGGGAATAGAACTACGCATAGGTAAAAAGTTACCAAAAGTTCTACGCAAGACTGTTTTGTACATTAAACTGATGATAGAGTCGAGTTTTTTTGTATGACGCACTAAAAAATCTTTGCCTTGATTTTTTTCAAAAAGTTGAGGAAGGGAGTCTTTGTACTCTTTTATATACTGTTTAAAAAGTTTTGAGAGTTCAAAATCAGAGCCATTTTTTTCTATAATATTTTCTATCTCTAGTAATAAATTCATAGTTTTTATCTTATTTTTTTGTTTATTATACAGTAGTAACATAAATTTGATATAATCGCAGGCTCGAACTATTAAAATGATTTTATAAGATGGATTTATAATGACAATAACAAAGAGTGTAACCTTTATAGCAAAAGAGGGGCATGAAGAAAAAATGAAAGAGTTGCTTAGTGCAATGGTAGCACCAAGTAAGGCAGAACGTGGGTGTCTTTTTTATGAGATTTTTCAGTATGAAAATGAGAGAAGAAGATTTATGGCAGTAGAGACTTGGGAAGATGAAGCGGCACTCAATGGGCATAAAAACTCTGCACATTACGCTGTGTATAAATCATTTTATGAGCCATACTGTGAAGAGAAATATACAGATGAACTAGAAGTATTGGGGGAGTAATGGATAATTTATGGAGTAATAAAGAAGCGGGGAAATGTAAGAGTAATTTGGACTTGAGAGTCTATACATCAAATCTTTTGGGGGCAAATGATGAGTTGGTGCTTCATGGGGGAGGCAATACATCTGTAAAAGGGGATATAGATGGTATTGATATTTTACATGTGAAGGGGAGCGGATGGAATCTTGCCGACATCAAGGCTGAGGGCTTTGCTCCTGTGCGTTTGGATGCGCTTTTAGAGATGGCAAAGCAAGAGTCTCTGCGTGATACTGAAATGGTGCAAGGACAAAAAGAGGCGATGATGAGAACATCTGCGCCAAATCCTTCAGTAGAAGCAATACTTCACGCTATTATTCCTTACAAATTTGTGGATCATACACATGCTGATGCTATTGTTACCATCTCCAACGCAGTAAGTGGCAAAGGAAATATTGCAAAGCTTTATCCTAACTTTTTAATAGTAGATTATGTGATGCCGGGCTTTGATTTGGCGCACAGAGTGTATGAACTTACGAAAGAGAAGAACTGGGATGAGATCGAGGGCATAATTTTGCATAATCACGGTATTTTTACCTTTGCAAATGATGCAAAAGAGTCTTACACAAAAATGATAGATGCAGTAACAAAAGCGGAGCAGTTTTTGGATGAGAATGCAACAGTGGAAATAGTGCATAAATATGTGCACAGTGATTGTGACATCGGGCGTGTTGTCAAGACTTTGAGTGAGTATAAGGGACATGATGTGCACATTGCAATAAATCAGACGCCTTTAGCAGCTTTTTATGCTTCTCATGAAAATTTAAGAGAGTTCGCCTCTCGCGGTGTTTTGACACCGGAGCATATCATTAGAACAAAAAGAGTACCGCTTATTATGGAAGATACAGATCTCATAGGTGGACTTGATAGATATGTAGCAGAGTATAAAGAGTACTTTAATAAGTATGCAACTGATGAGGTGATGCTCAATCCTGCACCCAACTATATGATTATTAAAAATCTTGCAGTGGTTTGTTTTGGGCGTTCTCGTGAGGAGGCGAAGGTGATTTATGACATTGTTGAGCATACAATGTTGGCGGTACTTCGTGCAGATAAACTTGGTGGTTATAAAAGTATAAGTGAGAAAGAGAGTTTTGCAATGGAGTACTGGGAGCTAGAGCAGGCGAAATTGAAAAAGTAATGGGAAAAAAAGAGTACCTACTGGCAATAGATGCAGGCACTGGCAGCGTGCGTGCTGTGATTTTCGATACAAAGGGCAATCAAATTGCCGTAGGACAAAATGAGTGGACACATCTTGAAGAAGAGGGTGTTGCAAACTCTATGCGTTTTGATTATGAGCAAAATTGGCTGCTTGTGTGTGATGCAATTCACTCAGCCATAAACGCAGCAAATGTAAACGCAGCAGATATTTTGGCACTCAGCGCTACGAGTATGCGTGAGGGAATCGTCCTTTATGACCGTGAGGGCAAAGAGCTGTGGGCAGTTGCAAATGTAGATGCAAGAGCTTCAGAGGAAGTGAAGTATTTAAAAGAGCATTTTGATGGTTTGGAAGAGGAATTTTATGCACTCTCAGGACAGACCTTTGCACTTGGTGCACTGCCGCGACTGCTATGGTTAAAAAATAACCGACCAGACATTTATGAAAAAGTAGCAAGAATATCTATGATAGGTGACTGGATACTTGCTAAACTGTGTGGCGTGATAGCGAGTGACCCGAGTAATGGCGGAACGACAGGCGTGTTTTCTCTCTCTAAACGCAGATGGGTAAGTGAGATGGCAAGAGAAGTCGGACTCAAAGATGATATTTTTCCTGAAGTGTTAGAGGTAGGCACACCTATGGCAAAGGTAAGCCAAAAATCTGCACAAGAGAGTGGACTCTCATCAGAAACACTTGTTGTAATGGGTGGCGGTGATGTACAGCTTGGTTCTGCAGGACTTGGTGTAGTTGAAGCAGGGCAGGTGGCTGTACTTGGCGGCTCTTTTTGGCAGCAGGTGGTAAATATTCCCTCCCAAACACAGCCACCCAAAGATATGAGCGTGAGGGTCAATCCTCATGTCATTGCAGGACTCTCTCAGGCTGAGGGTATTACCTTTTTTAGCGGACTTGTGATGCGCTGGTTTCGTGATGCTTTTTGTGAACTTGAAAAAGAAGAAGCTGCCAAACGCAGCTGTGATGTCTATGAGATACTGGAAGAAAAAGCAGCAAAAGTTCCTGTGGGTTCGTACGAAATACTTCCGATATTTTCAGATGTGATGCGTTACTCAAAATGGTACCACGCGGCACCTAGCTTTTTAAACCTCTCTCTAAACGCAGCAGAGTGTAACCGTGCTTCAATGTTTCGCAGTTTAGAAGAAAACGCAGCAATAGTCTCAAGCCTTAACTTAGAAAAAATAGAAGCCTTTAGCAATGTAAAGATAGAGAGTATAGTATTCGCCGGTGGAGCGAGTAAAGGTGCTTTGTGGTCACAGATACTTAGTGATGTAAGCGGATACAGTGTGAAAATTCCAAAAGTACGTGAAGCAACGGCACTTGGTGCTGCAATGGCTGCTGGAGTAGGGTGTGGCGTTTATGATAATCTCGTAAACGCAGCCAAAGAGCTTGTGGTGTGGGAGAAAACATACAAGCCAAATATGGAGAATAAAAAGATATATGACAGATTAAAAATTAAGTGGCAAAAGGCTTATGAAGCACAATTAAAGTTGGTTGATGATAATATCACGACTTCAATGTGGAAAGCTCCCGGACTATAAGGTAAAAAATGAAAAATAGAATAAATTTTGAAGATGCGCTAAAACTTTATGAAAAAGATATATTTGAACTTGGCACTTTAGCTGATGCAAAGCGTCAAGAACTTCACGGTAAAAAGACCTACTTTAACATCAATCGTCACATTAATCCTACGAATATTTGTGCGGATGTATGTAAATTTTGTGCTTACTCGGCAAATAGGAAAAATCCAAATCCCTACACGATGAGTCATGAAGAGATTTTAGAAATTGTAAAAGAGGTGGACTCTCACGGTGCAAAAGAGATACACATCGTCTCTGCGCACAATCCTAATGTACCCATTGAGTGGTATCTTGGAATATTTAAGAAGATAAAAGATGCATACCCTCATCTGCATATAAAAGCGCTGACCGCTGCTGAGGTTGATTTTCTTTCGCGTCATCATGGGCTCACTTATGATGAGGTACTTGACTTGATGGTGGAAAATGGTGTAGACTCTATGCCTGGTGGTGGTGCTGAGATATTTGATGAGAAGGTACGTGACTTTATATGTAAAGGAAAAGTGACTTCTGATCAGTGGTTTGAAATACATAGAAAATGGCATGAACGCGGAAAAAAATCAAATGTTACAATGCTCTTTGGTCACATCGAATCACGTGAGAATCGCATAGACCATATGATGCGTATCCGTGATTTGCAAGATAAAACAGGCGGGTTTAACTGTTTCATACCGCTTGTCTATCAGACAGAAAATAACTACCTCAAAATCGACAAACCTGTCACTGCAAATGAGATTTTAAAAACAATGGCAATTTCACGACTTGTGCTTGATAATGTACCAAACTTAAAAGCTTACTGGGTAACTTCTACTGTAAACCTTGCCCTTGTCGCTCAAGAGTTCGGTGCAAATGACCTTGATGGAACGATAGAAAAAGAGTCTATCAACTCCGCTGCTGGTGCAAAAAGTGCCAATGGTGTGCAGCTTGAAGATTTTACGGCACTTATTCGTAACAGCGGCTTTATTCCAGTAGAGCGTGACAGCCTTTACAATGAGATAAAGGTCTGGTAGTTGGAGATAACTGTTGTTATCCCGACCTATAATCGTTATGAATTTTTAAAGCGGGCACTTGCTTCGGTATTTGCTCAAACGCAGCAAGTCGATGAAATTATCGTTGTTGATGATGGCTCGACTGACAACAGTGCACAAATTGCAAAAGATTTCCCCTCCATTACTTACATTTATCAAGAAAATCGTGGCGTTTCAGCTGCAAGAAATGCAGGCATCAAAAAAGCAAAAAATGAGTGGATAGCATTTTTGGATTCAGATGATGCATGGCATCCTCAAAAGATTGAAGAGCAAACGCAGTTTCATAAAAACAATAGCGATATTTTGATGAGTTATACTGATGAGTGCTGGATTCGAGATGGTAAAGAGGTGAAAATTCCTAAAAAGTATGCAAAAGTAGGTGGGGAGATATTTCAGGCGTGTCTCTCTCACTGCATCATTGCTCCTTCTGCTGTGCTTATACACAAATCTCTTTTTGAGAAATATGGCACTTTTGATGAAGAGTTGGAGGTGTGTGAAGATTATGACCTGTGGCTTCGCACTGCGTTTAGCGAAAAAATCGGGCTTGTAAATAAGAAACTCATCACAAAATATGCAGGACATTCTGGGCAGTTGAGCTTTAAACACTGGGGTATGGATAGATTTCGCACGCAGGCATTAGAAAAACTTTTGAAAAACTGCCAAGAAGAAGAGAAGTGTGAATGGGTACGTCAGGAGTTACTTAAAAAGTATGCGCTTTTACTTAAAGGTGCCCGAAAATATGATAAAATGGCAGATATTAAATTTTATGAAAAAAGAGTTGAGAACTTACAATGACCTATGAACACAATTTTAACCCTACGATTTCAGATAAAGATGTTTTTACACAAATAGTAAAAGAAAAAGAGGATATAGGTTACTATAACCTTCCTTTTCAAGATACCACTGCGTTTAAAGAGTATGCTAAAGAGGTGAAGCAGACAAATGTCGTTGTAATCGGAATTGGCGGGAGTAGTTTGGGGACATATGCAATATATAAATACCTCAAGCACTCACGAGATTTGAGTAAAAAGCTCTTTTTTCTTGAGACGACTGACCCTATTGACATTAAATCGAAGTTAGAGAATATTGATCTAGAAGATACACTCTTCATTGTCATCTCAAAGTCAGGAACAACGGTCGAGACGGTCTCTATTTTTAAATATATCAACTCGCTTGTGACCTGTGATTCTTCAAATACCGTGGTCATCACAGAGTATGATTCAAAACTCAATGCCTATGCAAAAATACATAGAATGAAGCGTTTTGAGATTCCTAAGAATGTGGGTGGTCGTTTTTCTGTTTTCTCAGCTGTCGGGCTGCTTCCTTTAGCTATTGTTGGCATAGATATTGATGAACTACTACGAGGTGCACAAGAGACGCACAATGACTTCTTTGGTGGAATGTGGAGTGAGAGTAAAAAGCTTGAAACGAACGAGAGACTGCTGAAAAAAGCGAGATTTTTAGTAGAGTATAAGAACAGTTTTAACATAAATGTTGTATTTTCCTACTCTTCAAGACTTGAAGGCTTTAACAAGTGGTATATTCAACTTTGGGGTGAGAGCCTTGGAAAGATTGACATAAACAACACACATCAAGGGCTTACTCCTGTGGGAATTATAGGGCCAATAGACCAGCACTCATTTTTACAGCTCATTATTCAAGGACGACGAGATAAAACTGTAACGGTGATAAAAGTAGAGAACTTTGATAATGACCTCAAAATTCCAGCGATAACACTCGATGGATTAGAAGAACTTGACTACCTGAACAATTTAGAGTTCTCTTCACTCATAAAATCTCAAGCAGATGCGACAATAGAGTCCATAAACGCAGTGGGTGATATTCCATGTGATGTAATAAGCATAGATGGAGTATGTGAGAGTTCTATTGCTAGTTTGATGTATGAGTATGAACTGCTCACATCTTTAGTTGGAAAATTTATGTATATAAATACGTATGACCAGCCAGGTGTTGAGAGTGGGAAGATTATTTTAAAGAAGAATCTTGGGAATAAATAAATTTTTAAAAAGAAAGGAATAGCATTGTGAAAGGCATAATACTAGCCGGAGGTAGCGGAACACGCCTCTACCCCATCACAAAAGGTGTAAGCAAACAGCTTGTGCCTATCTATGATAAACCGATGATCTATTATCCACTCTCTGTGCTTATGTTGTCAGGCATAAAAGAGGTGCTTATTATTTCAACTTCCACTGACTTACCAAGATTTGAACAGCTTCTTGGTGATGGAAGTGAAATTGGGATGCAATTTTCATATGTAGTGCAACCCTCTCCAGATGGATTGGCTCAAGCTTTTATACTTGGAGAAGAGTTTATAGGTGATGATGATGTTTGTCTTGTCTTAGGTGACAATATCTTTTATGGTCACGGACTAACAGAACTTCTTGCACAGTCTGTAAAAAATGTACAAGATGAGCATAAAGCTACAGTATATGGATACTATGTAAGAGATGCAGAGCGCTACGGTGTTGCTGAATTTGATAAAGAGGGCAATGTAATTTCCATCGAAGAAAAACCAACAAAGCCTAAAAGTAATTATGCGGTAGTTGGTCTTTACTTTTACCCTAATGATGTCGTACAAAAAGCAAAAAATGTAAAACCAAGTGAAAGAGGAGAGTTAGAGATAACAACACTCAATCAAGACTACTTACACGAGCAAAGACTCAAAGTTGAACTTATGGGTAGAGGTTATGCGTGGTTGGACACAGGAACTCATGAGTCACTCTTAGAAGCTAGTATGTTCATACAAACTATTGAAAATCGTCAAGGTCTTAAAGTGGCTTGTATAGAAGAGATAGCTTACGAAATGGGTTACATCTCAAAAGAGAAGCTCTTAGAACTGGCTCAACCACTTAAAAAGAATCAATATGGTCAATATTTGATCAACCGGGCTAATCAGGATGTAAAATAATGCAATTCACAAGAACAGCAATAGAAAATGTAATTATCATAGATCCAAAAGTTCATGGAGATGAGCGCGGCTATTTTGTAGAAACTTTTCGCGCAGATAAACTAGAAGAGTTTTTAGGGTATAAAATAGACTTCTGTCAGGACAATGAAAGTAAAAGTTCAAGAGGTGTCCTTCGTGGTTTGCACTACCAACTCCATCCTGCAGCACAAACAAAACTTGTTCGTGTTATTCAAGGAAGAGTACTTGATGTAGCAGTGGACATTAGAAAAGGAAGTCTTACTTTTGGTAAGCATGTGAGCGTAGAGCTGAGTGGTGAGAACAAACGCCAGCTTTTAGTGCCTCGCGGTTTCGCTCATGCATTTGTAGTGCTTGAAGATGATACTGTATTTGCTTATAAAGTAGATAACTACTACTCTCCTGAGAATGACAGAGGAATACTCTTTAGTGATGAAGCTTTAGATATTGATTGGGGCATTCCAAAAGAAGAACTAAAACTCTCTGCAAAAGATCAACTGCAGCCAAAGCTCGCGGAGACTGATGATATATTTGACTATAAAGTAAACTACTATGCCTAATATTTTAGTAACAGGAAGTAAAGGACAAGTAGGTTCAGAGCTTCAAGAACTTGCAGGTTCTTATGAGTATAACTTCTTTTTTACAGATAGAGACTCTTTAGATATTACAGACAAAGAGAGTATAGCTGCGTTTGTAAAAAACAACAGTATTGACACTATTATAAACGCAGCGGCATATACCGCTGTAGATAGAGCTGGAGAAGATGCAGTAAACGCAGATAAAGTGAACCATCTTGCTACACAATACTTAGCAGAGATTGCAAAAGAGCAAAACATCAAACTCATTCATATCTCAACTGATTATGTCTTTGATGGCAAAAACTACAAACCATATAATGAAAATGATGTGACAAATCCTAACGGAGTTTATGGTGCTACAAAACTTGCAGGTGAAAAGACAATGCAAGCAATAAATCCTCAAAACTCCATCATCATTAGAACCTCTTGGGTGTACAGCAGCTTTGGTGCAAACTTTGTAAAGACTATGCTACGTTTAGGTAAAGAGAGAGATTCGCTTGGTGTCATATTTGACCAAGTGGGAACACCGACATATGCAAGAGATTTGGCAAAAGCTATTTTAGATATTCTTCCACAAGTAAATAGTGAAAGAGTAGAGATATATAATTACTCAAATGAGGGAGTACTTAGCTGGTATGACTTTGCAAAAGAGATAATGCGTATGGCAAAATTGGAGTGTCAAATCAATCCTATAGAAACAAAAGAGTACCCAACTCCTGCGATAAGACCTCATTATAGTCTACTTAATAAAGCAAAAATCAAAAAAGTATTTGACCTTGATATTCCATACTGGAAAGATAGCTTAGATGCGTGTTTAAGAACTTTAGGAGAGAGAAGATAATATGTTTAACAACAATAATAAAACAATTTTAGTAACAGGCTGTACAGGCTTTATAGGGAGTAACTTTGTACCATATTTCATGGATAAATATGAAAATTACAATATAGTAAATCTCGACCTTTTGACCTATGCAGGAAACCTTGAAAACCTTACAGAAGTAGAAAAAAATCCTAGATATAGGTTTATAAAAGGTGATATTTGTAACCGTGAACTTGTTGAGTTTATATTTGATGAGTATGACATTAGAGGTGTGATTCACTTTGCGGCGGAATCTCATGTCGATAACTCCATAAAAAATCCTGGAGTATTCATTGAGACAAATGTCAATGGTACTTTTACTCTGCTTGATGTAGCAAAGAAAAAGTGGATGGAAAAGCCATTTACTTATAAAAATGAGTATAAAAACTGTAGATTTCATCATATAAGTACTGATGAAGTTTATGGAACGCTGGGTGAGACTGATCTTTTTACAGAAGAAACACCTTATGCACCTAACTCTCCATACTCAGCTTCTAAAGCAAGCTCAGATATGATAGTACGAAGCTACCAAGAGACTTATGGACTTAATACTGTCATAACAAACTGCTCAAACAACTATGGCCCAAAACAACATGATGAGAAACTTATTCCGACTATCATCCGTAAATGTTTAGCAGGCGAATCTATTCCTATCTATGGAGATGGCAAGAACATAAGAGACTGGCTCTATGTTCTTGATCACTGTAAAGGGATTGATTTGGTTTACCATACAGGTAAAGAGGGTAATGTTTATAACATCGGTGGTAGAAATGAGAGAACGAATCTACAAATCGTAGATGCCATTACAAGTATACTTGATGAAAAAGTACCACCAAAACAAAGAATAGGAAAAGAGAGCTATAAAGAGCTCATAACTTTCGTAGAAGATAGAGCTGGACATGATAGACGCTATGCGATAGATGCTACAAAACTGGAAAATGAGCTTGGTTGGAAGGCTGATGAGAATTTTGAAAGTGGGATTGTTAAGACTATTGAGTGGTATTTAGCAAAATATAAGACAACAAAATCTAATTGTAACTTTTAGATAGTGTCAAATTCTTTACCTTTCATTTTGCTCCCACTTTAGCAAGTACTACTTTGATAGTTTTTATCAATATTACAAAATCAGCCCACAATGACCAGTTTTTTATGTACCAAACTTCTAGCTCATTTCTCTCTTTGAATGTAAGATTATTTCTACCACTTACTTGCCACAGTCCTGTTATCCCTGGTCTTACTTTAAGTATAAAGTGTTTATTATCACCAAGTTTCTTAGATTCATTTAGCATATATGGTCTTGGACCAATCAAACTCATATCTGCTTTAAGAACATTAATGATTTGAGCTAATTCATCCAAAGAGGTGGTTCGTAGAAACTTGCCTACTTTTGTGATGCGAGGGTCATTCTTGTATTTATGAAACTCTTTGTAATATTCGACTTCTTCAGGATGAGTAGTAAGGTATTCTCTCAGTAAATTTTCAGAATTTTCATACATTGTTCTGTATTTATAACACAAAAAGATCTTGTTATTTTTTCCTAATCTCTCTTGTCTAAAAAGTATACTCCCTTTAGAATCCAATTTAATGGCAAAGGTTATAACAGTGTGAATGATTAAAAAGAGAGGTAAAATTATCAGTGCAACAAAGAGATCAAATCCATTTTTAATCCAAATATTTCTTTTTATCAAAAGCTTATTTTGTATCTGTATTGTATTGTACCTGATGTTAGAGTACTCCATAATATTTGAGTTTGCAAAATTGATGCTTGTGACATATGGCACGACATAGACTTCGCCATTGTCATCCAAATACTTTTCTATCTTTGCATTCATCTTTTCAAGTTCAAGAGATTTTGACGAGATTATGACCATATCATAGTTATTTTGAGAGGGTTTCATCCCGAGATACCAATTCTTTTCAAATTCGTTTTTTAAAATAGTAACTTGAGTTGCATCCCCGATGATAAGTACGCGCTTTTTAAAAAATGAAAAATTGTAAATAACTCTTTTTGTTAGCCTTTTTGCAATAGGAAGCAGCAACATAGCAAATAAAAAATAGAGCGTAATAAAAAGACGAGAATATTCCAAAGAAGTTTTTTGCAAAGTCAAAAGTGCCAATACTATAAAATACGCCAAAAAAAGTGATTTTAGTACCCTATAGGTTTCTTGCCAAAAATCATATTGCAGAGTATAAATTTTTTCATAAAACATAATGGCGACAGTAATGATGATTACAAATGAAAATCTTTGCAATGAAAGCTCATTAAACACAGGGACACCTGTATTACTGAGTTCAACTCTTACATATTGGGTAAGATAAAAAATGCCAACAAGTAAAAGGATGTCAATAATAATAATAGCAGAGTTTAAAAAATATTTTTTTATCATTTTCTTGTACTTAATCTTTCGATATTCTTAATTCTAATATCGCCAACTCCTTTGTTCTTCTCTTTACTCATAGTTGAGTCTTTGATTTTATTGTTTGATATATATCTATTAATATATCTTTTTTATAATACAATTTATTTATAACTTCAGATGTTTCTTCAGGGTCATCGTCATAATTATGCGCTAAATCATTCCTGTCATCTCTTAATTCTCTCCATATATTAACATCAACCAACAATTCTAGTTTTTCTTCAATAGCATCTTGAAGTTTAGAAAATCTAAACAAAAACTGATCAATAGATTCAACTTCATCATCTGATAAATTCAAATACTTATCTTTATCCAATGGCATAATAGATTGCATTTTTGTTGATGCACTTTGAATTCTGATGATATGTTTATCGCATTCATTAAAAATTTTGAGAAGTTTTTGTTTATATATATTCATAATTTTATACCCTTTTGTAATGCTTCTTTTTCTATTGGTCTTGAAGTATCTCTAGATATAATGATATCAATCTTTTGTTCACCGATTTTATCTTCTAATTTTAAGCGAAATTTACTTTTTTTAACCATCATATCTTTTATTTGTAATGGACTTGAGAGTTTAATATACAAATCAATGTCACCACCTTTTTTATCGTCATCGATACGACTACCAAAAAGGTAAATATCCCCATTTTGAAATATATCTTTAAATGTATCTTTTATAGCATCTACTTCATAAGTTGATAATCGCACCTTTGATCCTTATACTTTATACTCTTTTGTATTATATAATATTTTAGGTAATTTTGCTAAAGAGTGTCATTTATTAGCTTTGAAGAAACAAAATCCTTCATTTCTTGCTTAAATCTAATTGTCGCATAAGACTCAGCACTTTTAGCTATGCTATAGGCATCAAACTTTAAGCTTTCAAATCGCTCTACTGCATTTACTATGTCTTCAACTCTTTGATTTTTAAAGTGTACACCATTAAGCTCATCTACAACTGTTTCTGCTGTCCCTCCATCATTTAAAGCTATGACAGGAGTGCCACAAGCCATGGCTTCTATAGGAACTATGCCAAAGTCTTCTACTGCGGCATAAACAAAAGCTTTTGCTCTTTGCATGAAGTCAACCATAATATGGTCATCACAATATCCTAAAACAGTTATATTTTTTCCTGCAATTTTTTGAATATCTTCAAGCTCTTCACCTGCACCAATGACAACAAGTTTCTTATCTGACATAGTATTAAAAGCTTCTACAATCAGCTTTGTTTTTTTGTATGGCACCAACCTTGAAGCAGTCAGATAAAACTCTTCTTTTTGTTTATAGAGACTAAATTTTTCAATATCTACTGGTGGATATATCACTTTTGCATCTTTGTTGTAAATTTTTTTTATTCTTTTTTGTACAAATTTAGAATTTGCTATGAAATAATCCACTCTATAAACAGTAGCTAAATCCCATTTACGGATGTATTTTAATGTTTGTTGTACCAAAAACTTTTTAGGTTGAGAGAGATTTGAGGTGTATTCATCATAGAGATCCCAAGCATAACGAATGGGCGTATGACAGTAGCAGATATGTAGCTGTTGCTGTTTAACACTCTTTTTAACTCCCTTAGCTACTGCCCAAGAAGAAGAGATAATAAGATCATAATTTGACAAATCAAAACTCTCGATGGCTTTTGGGAAAAGTGGAAGATAGTTTCTAAAATGCTTTTTTGCAAATGGAAGCTTTTGTATAAATGAAGTTTTGGCATATTTGCCACTTAAAACAATATTTCGCTCTTTTTCATCTAAAAAATCGACTAAACTAAATACATCTGCATTAGGATAAATGTCTAAAATTGCTTTTAAGACCTTTTCTGCTCCGGCATTAGTTACTAGCCAGTCATGTACTATTGCAATTTTCAACTTTTTAATACCTTTTCAAATATTTTCATATGCTCTTGTGCAGCTTTTTCCCATGTAAACTGTTTAGCTCTTTTGAGACTTTTACCTATCATCTCTTGCTGCAACTTTTTATCATTTAACACTATTTGTATTTTTTCTGCTATATCATTCACATTATTAGGATCACAATACACAACAGCTTCTCCACCAACTTCTGGAAGTGAAGTGGTATTTGAACATACAACAGGGGTACCACAAGCCATTGCCTCAAGTACAGGTAAGCCAAAACCTTCATAAAATGATGGAAAAATAAATAGCATAGACTCATTGTATATTTTTACTAACTCATCATTAGAAACATCACTTTTAAATTTTATATGTGGATTTGATTCAGAGGTAGCTATTAATATTTTTGTTGCATCATCAAGTGCAAAATTTGATGCAAATTTTCCAACCATCAATAGAGTATATTCATTGCTATCAAGCATCGTATATGCTTTTAAAACATTACTAAAATTTTTTCTTTCGTTCATACTTCCTACATAGAGTATTTGTTTTGTCTTTTTAATATTTAATCTTTTAAAACTATGTTCCACACCAAGATAAATAACTTCAATTTTTTCTTTTGCAAATGGATAATACTTTTTTATTTCATTTTTTGAACTTTGAGATACTGTAATGATTTTATCTGCTCTTTTTATGTTAAGGGGAATAATAAACTTATAATATAGTCTAAAAAAAGTAGAAAAACTCTTGGGATGTGTCTCAAAAGCAACATCATGAATAGTAAGCACAAGTTTTTTATTTTTTGAAATAACAATAGGGGCAACATTTGCAGGGCAAAAAAGTACATTACCTTTTTGAAACGGTAAAATGAAATGAGTCCATAAATGAGTAAAATATTTGTTTTTATTTTTTGGTTTGGTTATATTTATATTTGCATGTCTTTTTATATGTTCAAGTATATTTTTTGTATAATTTTCTACACCTGTATAAGTTTTATGAGTTAATACCCTAGTATCAAATATCAGTTTCATATTTTACTCTTAAATATTTAAAAAAACCCTGCCAAATTCCAAGCCATCTATTGAAATAATATTTTGATTTTACAAAATCAAATCTCAATATATATAATATAGTTCCCAAAAATGGTCTTAAAACATTATATTTAAAAAAATAGATAATGCCTTCTTTTGTATATATATGTTTTGCAATAAAAGCACCAAGACCTATGGCTCTTTGCTTTGCTCTAATTGTATTTGTATAATCTAAATCTGATGGTGGATGATAGACATAGTTGATATCTGGAATATAGTAACCAATATGACCTTTTTTCAAAAGTCTAAAAAGTAAATCATTTTCCTCTTCTGCATTAAATTTTGCTCCAATTCCGAAATATTCATCAAAAACAATATTTTTTTTATCTCTTTTGATAAAAAGTGTTGTAGAACTCCCTAAAATTAATGATGGCTTTAAAATTTGTGCTTTAGTAATGTTTTTACCAGCAACAACACCACCCGTTTCTTTATCAATTGTCTTTCCCATTAAAATATCATAATTATGCTCTTTAAAAAAAATATTGATATTTTCCAAAAGTTCTTTAGGATAAAGGCAATCATCATCAGGAAATCCAACAATATCTCCATAAGCTTCTTTTAGTCCTCTATTTCTGGCTTTAGATAATCCTTTTTCAGATTTTATATATTTTATATCAAGCTTTTTAAAATATGGTAGTATCTTTAATACTCTATTATCATTATTTTGATCCACAATAATTACTTCAAAATTCGTATATATTTGTTGAGATATAGATGTTAAAAATTCTTTTACCTCTTTATCTCGATTGACAGTAGCAAGTATTAATGAAAATTTCATAAAAAATCACAAAACGAAGTAATATAGTTATGCTTTAAGTTTTTCAATTCCAGATTATTGTAGCCATAAAACTCAATATTATTTATATTTGCCGCTTCATGGTCATTTTTAGAATCACCTATGAGTATTGTTTCATTTTTTTTATATTGATTTTTGTTTAGAATATCTCTAACAATTTCATTCTTAATCTTTGGAGAGCCATGGATTGATATAAAATATTTTGAAAGTTCTAAACTTTGGCAAATAAATTTCAAATCATTTTCATCTGCACCTGATGCTATATGCAAGTTATAGTTTTGATAGTTTTGTTCTATGAAAGTCATTGTATCTACCATTAAATATTTTTCTTTTGAAAGTTCTTTTTTTGTTAAATCGGAGTATTTGTTAGCATAAAATAGTATATCTTTTTTATGAATTTCTTGATTTAAAATCTCATCAAAAAAATATTTTATCTTCAAATATCTTGACTTACCACCATTTTCTAAATGATATTCTATAAGTTTTTGCACCTTATCTTCGGCATAGTCATCAAATAATTTTTTAAAAGCTTCTGTTTTAACAGGGACCGAATCAAGTATAACACCATCAAAATCAAAGACTATATTTTTTATCACACAGCAACCTTAATAACTGTTTTTACAACTTTTTTAGATTTATCCAATTTAACACAAGGCATATGTGCATCTTTTGGATAGAAGATTCCTACATTTCCTTTTTTTAGTTTTATAATAGAAGAGTTTAAAGTAGGCTTATATTTTAGTAAATCCATCTTATCATTATAGTTAACGTCAATGTTTACATCATCAATATTAATTACTTCGATTATCTCTTCACCTTCAAGTATAAACTGAACATCTATATATTGTCTATGTGACTCAAAAAAACATTCATTTTTCTCTTTTGAATAGTAAACCTGTTCGAGTGCAAAATTATTTTTGTTTAACTCTATTTTTTCAAAAGCATTTATTGGTAGAGATAATAATCTATGATTTTCTACTGTTCCCTTTTTTAAGACCTCCTCTAAGTACTCAAAAGCTTTTTTAAACTTCTCACTATCAACTTGTTCTTTTACTACTTCTAAAGTTCCAAATATTGCCATTTATATTACCTCTGCTATGATTGTACATGGTAAGCCATCACACTGTGCTATTCTAAGTGGTGCTATATCTATTTTATCTATTTTAGAATCTTTCTTTAAATGAGTTAAATCCATATCTTCAACTAATAATATAGGTTGTTTTGGATTTAAAAATGCTCTGTGAGACTCTTTTCCTAATATTCTATTTGCAAAACTAGATACTGAGATACTATCAAAACCAATCACTCTAATATTTGGATATTCCATTCTCAAATACTCTGCAATACTTGGGTCAAATCCATAGTTTGTTTGCCAAAACTCATTATTATCTCTTTTATGGCAAATGCCAGTTTTAACAACAAGCATGTCATAACTATTTTTATTGGTTTGAGTTTTTAAAAGTGCTATCAAATCATCTTTAACAATTATATCTTTAGGTAGTATATCTATAAATAGTACATTAGTGAATCTAAAATAACTTGCATCAAAATTTTCTATGGTCTGTCCACCTTCAAAAAAATGGTAAGGCATATCTATATGAGTGCCTACATGAACAGTAGTGCTGATAGTGCTATCATTAGCTACATTGCCTTTTGATATATCTGATTTTTTTTCACATATAAATCTATTTCTATTTCCATATGTCGGCGTATTTTCATCTAAGATATATGAAAGATAGATTAATTTAGATTTCTTCACTACTATTCGCCTCTATATCTTTTAAACACTCTATTAGACCTTGTCCCATATCTATATAAGGATTTGCAACTAGTTTTTTACTTCTTGTAGGGTGAAAAGAGTATGGTGTAGATTTATAGTGATTGTGATATCCATCATTACTAAGGTTAATAATCAATTTGTTTCCCAGTATTTCATTTATCATTTCAAAAAGCTCTTTTCTTTGCATCTTTTCTACACCAGTTAAAATAATATGTTCATTTATAAATTCATCAGATTCAATAATTTGAGTGGCGAGTTTTGCCACATCTGCTGCATGTATATACTCTCGTACTTCTTCTCCATCACCACTATGGTTTATCTCACATGTTTGTAATGATCGCTTAAGAAGGTTATAAATGTAGTTGTTGTGATAATCTCTTTCTCCATACACTGAACCATATCGTACTATTGTAAACTCAAGACCGAATTTTTTATAGTACTCTTCTGTTAATTTTTCAGAAGTAAGTTTGCTTATTCCATAAAAAGAACCTTTGTCACTCATTGCATAAGCACTACTAGCATATACAAATCTCTGCACATTATACTTTTTACAAGCTTCAAGAATGTTCATATTCCCTATGACATTTAACTCAATTGCTTTTATAGGGTTCGCTATGGCATCATCAAGATTCGCAAAACCAGCAAAATTATATACTATCTTTGCCCCCTGCACTAAAGTATTGACTGCCTCAACATCCAAAATATCGCATTTTTGAAAATATTGATCATCTACATACTTTGAAGGATTTAAATCAGCAGAAATAACATCATATCCTTTTTTCAACAACTCTTCTACAACATAGCTGCCTATAAAACCATTTCCCCCAAAAACAACAACCCTTTTAGTCATTTGAAAATACCTCATTGTTCAATGGCTCATTATTTTTATAACGAATAGCTTCTTCTATTGCTTGGACCTCCATATCTGTCCTACTATCTACAGTACTTGCTCCCATATGACAAGTGAGTAAACAATTATCTAATTTTACTAGATTACCCTTATAGGGTTCTACTTCAAAAACATCTATAGCAGCTCCTGCAATGAGATTGGTTTTTAAAGCAGTATATAAATCATCTTCATTGACAATTCCTCCACGTGCAGTATTAATTAAAATTGCATGAGACTGTATTATCTCCAACTCTTTCATAGTGATATAGTTTTGTGTATCACTTTTAAGTGGCACATTCACAGATATGATATCCGAAGACTTTAATACTTCTTCTTTAGTAACAAAATCAACACTATAAAGTCTCCCAAAAGCCAAATCAGGATTAATGTCATAAACTTTAAATTTTACATTAAAAGTTGAGAGTAAATGAATAAGACTTTTTCCTATTCTACCCATTCCAAAAATACCAACTGTCTTTCCATAAAGAAGCATACCCATATGACGATTCCAAACACCATTTTTGATAGCCTTATCAGTATGGGAAATTTTTCTTGCTAAATCTATAATAAGCCCCACGCACAACTCTGCAACAGCCATAGTTGGTGCGTCAGGAGTATATGCCACTCGTACATCATACTTTTTGCATAAATTGAAGTCTATTCCATCAAGCCCTATACCAACTCGTGAAATCAGTTTTAAATTTGGTGCGTTACGAAAAACTTCTTCAGTAATTTTTTCCGTTCCTGCTACAAGTATTTCAGCATCTTGTATATCTTGTGCCAATTCCTGTGTAGTGATTTTTCTACCGTGTTGATTGTACGACAATTCTATATTATTATCTTTGATTAATCGCATCGGTAAAGGAGACGTGGAGGAAAAAGGGTGTGTTGATACAAACAATTTCATTATTTTACCCCTTCTTTTAGCTGTTTCATTCCCTGCATAGCTGCATCTCTCATAAAAAAGTAATCGATTCCATAAGCTAAAAAAGTACACCCTTGCTTTATTTTCTCTTGCAGTTTGCTTGGATTTGTATCTACAACATGAAATCCTGATGGCATATTTTGCTTTGTACATCTTTCTAGTACTTTTTGTACTGCATTTTGAACATCTTCTCTTTCAAAATCTCCAGGGTATCCCATAGAACCAGATAGGTCATACGGTCCAATGATTGTGCCATCAATACCTTCCACTCCTAAAATCTCATCAATATTTCTAACAGCATCAATATGCTCTATTTGAGCAATGATAACAAGTTCTTCATCTACCCACTTTTTATACTCCTCAAACTTAGTCCCATAACCAGAAGCGCGGTATAAGCCTACACCTCTTTTACCAACTGGTGGATATTTAGCATAATCTACAGCCATTTTTGCATCTTCTTTTGAAGAGACCATTGGAACTATGATTCCATCTGCACCCATATCTAAAACTTTTTTTATTACCACTTCTTCATTTTTACTCACTCTCACTAAAGCTTTCATATCATGAGCTTGAATGGTTATGATTAAAGTTTTTACCGTTTCCATATTTATAGGTGTATGTTCTACATCTATAACCAACCAATCAAACCCAGCAAGTGCCATCACTTCAACACTCATAGAGTCAGCCATCATAATCCATGAACCGATAGTTAGTTCATTGTTTTTTAGTTTTTGTTTTAAGCTCATTGTAAAATTCCTTATAAGTTATCTTTATGTATATGCAAAAGTTCAGCTAGTTTAAAATCCTCTGGTTCATCTATATCCACTGCTTCAAGCTTATTGACTTCTATTATCTTTGGGTTAGTTCCTATACGTTTATTTCTCGCATTTTTAAAAGAGTCTTTTGAAAATATATAAAAATTTGAATTTTCTTCATACAATGGCTCTAAGTCTTGTGTTCTTAAAAGTTCCTCTGGATTGTGATTGACTGGATTTGCATTTTTGTCATAAAATCTTGTTTGTACTTTTGTTACACCAAAAACTGAGTCACAATTCTCTTGTGCTAAACACTCAAAATAACTCTCTATTGCATTATTAATAGTTTCAGCTCTTAAGAGTGGATTTGTACTATGCGTTTGTAAAAAATGTTCACCCTTGAGTTGATGTAGATCATAATCTATAATCACATTCATAGACATATCTCCACCTTGTATCTCTTTTGGTCTGTCGATTATAACTACTCTATCTCCAAAGTTTTCTTTTGCATCTTTAGCAATAAGCTTACTATCTGTATTGATTACAACTTTATCTATATACTTAGAGGCCAAAAGAGACTTCATAATCGCATGGTACAATGGTGCGCCACCAAAGTCTTTCATATTTTTGTTTGGAACTCTCTCTGATGTTCCTTTCATTGGTAAGAGTGCTGTTAGTTTCATAATTTTTTATTCCCTATATCTATTCATTATACTTTTAATATATTTTGCTGCTAAAAATGCCGAAGATTCTTTACTATTAACATTACAGTGATAATCTAAAAATTTTTCTGCTCTCTTTCTATAATCTACCGCTAATGAAAGTTCATAATCAATCGCATCTGCTAAACTATTAGAATCAAAACTTAAACTGTATGCTCCCATTGGTTCTTGATATTTCATAACTTTTTCACCATGAGGGTTATGATAAATACAAGGTTTACCCATAGCTAGAGCTTCAATAATTGTTGAACCAAATCTACTTATTACTATACTGCCCTCTTCAATTATTTGATACATTGTCTTGTTAGTTACATGATATCCCGTTAAATCAGTTTTGTCTGCTGGATGTTGTGTAATAATATAATCAATCCCTGCTTTTTTACATCCTTCTATTGCACTATCAAGCCAATATTTAGATTTATCTGAAAGAACATTGTATGAGAAATTCATATTAATCACGACAAGCTTTTTTTTAGGAAAAATAGGTTTATTATTTAGTAGTTTTTTCAATCTTGGTATTCCAATTATATATGTATTTTTTAATTTATTAGTAAAAAATTGTTCATCATGCTTTCCAGTTAAAAATACATATTCTACTGTTTGATAAGTGTTCCTATTTTGCTTAGTATCTAGATCTAAAAAATCTTGTACTCCTTCTACAATGCCAATTGTTATTTTACCTAACTTTTTACCTCTTTCTATTTGAGGTCTCACTACTCTTTTATCCCAATCATTCATACAAACCAGACAATCATAATTTATTTTTTCATTTTGTAAAACTTCAAAATCTAAAAAATCAATATCTGGGAAATTTTTAATTTCTTTTCTTGTTCCCTCATCTCTATAGCATTTAGTAAGATCCAATACACAAGCAGTTATTTTCAACTTTTTTAATTCTCTTGCAATCAATCCCATTGTCCACATATGATAATCTTTATGAGGTAAAAAGACTACAGAATATTTTTTTCTTGAACTTAATTCATTTATACTTTTTGCACTTATATATTTTTTAGTATTTTTCCTTTTATGAAGATAATTTAATGCTTCTTTAACAATTTTTCTTCTTTTGCTACCGACAGGTAAATATTTGTCTCTATATCTATAATATTGTAATAAAAACTTATATCCTCTTGAACTTTTAATTTCATTTAACTGGGAAAGAATATTGTCATCAACAACTATACTTTTAGAAACTTCTTTACTTATAAGATAATTCTTGAACATTATCAAGAATTCACTATACTTCTTGGTTTCTATTTCACTAGTTTCAATATCTTTAATATTAATTATTGATGATGACTTTAGAAGCAGATCATTAAATAGATTTTGTTTTTCTTTATCATCTTTAATAAAAGATTTAATTCTTCTATACAATAAATAGATATATGTCAAATAAAAGTATATAAAATCATCACTATATTTATCGTATATATTTTCTTTTAATAAAAAACACTTAACATAAAATATGGCAGTAATTATTCCATCTATATGTTTACTTGTAACTGTATTTGTTATTGACCCTTTTCTAATAAGCCATTTATAGTAACTTTTATTAATAAAACTTACTTTATTAGCATAGTAAAATAATTGTGGAGTCACATAAAGATCTTCATGCAAGGCAGAAGGAAACTTTAATGAATTATTTATAAAAAGTTCTCTCTTAGATATCATTGAGCATGCCATATGTTTAAAATTCGCACTAATAACTTTATTAAAAAAGTTTTCTTTTTTAATATTGTCTAAATCAAAGATCAAGTCATCTCTTGTTTGAATTACTTTTTGCGTATCTTCGTCTATTCTATCAAATCCAAAGACTACAATATCTGCTAATTCTTTTTTTGCTTTACTATAACAATTTTTTAATGTTTTTAAATCTAACCAATCATCTGAATCTAAAAAACATAAAAATTCACCGGTCGCCTTTTTTATACCATTATTTCTTGAAATACCTAATCCACTATTTTGTTGATCTATAACTATAATTCTACTGTCTTTTTTTTTATATTCTTTACAAATATCCAAACTTTTATCTGTTGATCCATCATTAATGATAATAATTTCCACCTCTTTCAAAGTTTGATTAATCACAGATTCTAAGCACTTTTCAATATAATTCTCAACATTATAAACAGGAACAATAACACTAATTTTAATATCCATTTTTTAAATATCCTTTTATTTTGTCAAATGTTTTGAGCATTTGCTTATAAGCTTTATATTTTTCTATAGGATTGGATGAAAATGATTTTAATGTAACCTCTTCTATAGAATGAAGAATCAAATATAAGTAATTCTCTATTTTTGATAGTTTATATACTTTACCTTTAATAGTCTTTTCTCTATTCTCAATTGTTTTCTGTTGCTTCTGCATTAAAGATTCTTTCTTTTGAATTATCACTTCACTATTCTCAATTGTCTTCTGTTGCTTCTGTATTAAAGATTCTTTGCCTTGAATTGTTGCCTCTCTGTTTGTGATAGTTTGTTGCTGTTGCTTATATTGTTTTTCAAAATATATTTTTTGTTGATATAACTCTTTCCAATAATTTTGGTTTTGCTTTAAAAAAAATAAATATTCTATAATATGATTATAATCTAAATATATATCAGCAGCAGTGTTATTTTTACTTTCTGCTATTTGATATATAGATTCTACTTCCTCATTTCCAAAAAGATTAATAAAATTATTTTTTAATAATATATTATTTAATGTACGAAATGAAAAATTATACATGTGTGCATGAACATGATAAATCAAATAAGAATATTCATAATATCCTTTTTTGTGATTTACTTTCACTCCTGGTACTTCAATATATAATAAAGAATCTTTATTCATTATTTTTCGTATTTTACCCAATTCATTATCTAAATCAATAAAATGTTCAAAAACATGACTAAGAATAATTACATCATATGTTTCATTTTTTTTCAGGATAGTTTCTAAATTACCATAAATTACATTGAGATTTTTTTCATTACATTGCTTAATACAATCTGAACTATACTCAGTTCCTAATTCATCAATACCTATAGAATATAAAGATGCTTCTTCTTTAAACTCGTGTAATACACTACCTGTTCCTGCACCAATTTCTAACACTTTTAAAATCTTTTTAGCTGGTAAATGATTTTTAAGTATATGAAAAACTTTCCTTCCCTGGCCATCCTCAAAGAGTGCTTTTTGTTCATTTAAATTTTCTTTACCATAATTTATATGATGATAATATTTATCATAATAATAAGGAAGTGATTTTTCTTTAATTCTTGGACTTGTCGTAATCAATCCACATTTTTGACATATTTTACTACCAAAAGGCAATCCAAATCGATCTATTTTACTTAAAACCTCTAAAGAGTCTCCACAACAATAACATTTATCTATATTCTCTATTTCAATAATATTTTTTTCTATATCTTCTAATAATAAACTTCTATATTTTAATGCAACTTCATTTATTTTTTTTGGAATAATATTTTCTACCTGTAACTCTTCCAGAAAATGATAATCAGTAATTTCAATCATTTAGTCTCCATTCATGCTTAATAGTAACAAATCCAAAAACCCTTTCTTTATTTTTTACATAAAACTTATTATTTAATTGTCTATATAAATATTCAGAACCATCAACTATAGCAATTACAGAATAATAAATATTAGGATTAAAGAAACAATCAAATACTAAAACTCCTTGAATTTTATATATATTTTCAAATAAATTTATATTGTAATAATCTGTATTAAATGCTGTAATAAAATCTCCATTGTCATTCCAGACAGGTATTCCAATAATCAAATTTTTAGGCTTATACTTAAGTTCAAAAGAAAACTCTAGCACCATCTCTTCTTCAAGCTTATATGACTCTTTATTCCACTTATGTTTTACATTTACAATCTTATCTTCATTATGAAAAAGATCCCCATAAAAAGGTTTTATCTCTTGTTTTTTTTCTTTTTTCTTGAGCTCTTGCTTTTTCTTCTCTTCTTGCTCAAGATAGTATTTTATCCCATCATCTGCTTTACCATAAAAAGTATTTTTACCTTTTTCAAGCACCATTACATTGTCACAAAAGAGTCTTACACTATTCATAGAGTGAGAAACAAATATCATAGATATTCTCTCCCTCATACTGTTGATTTTTGCTAAACATTTTTGTTGAAAGTTAAAGTCTCCCACTGCCAAAACTTCATCGAGTATCAAAACATCTGGCTCGCTTGATGTTGCTATGCCAAATCCAAGTCTTGATTTCATGCCACTACTATATGTTTTAACAGGTTGGTCTATAAACTCTCCTATTTCTGCAAATTCTTCTATCTCTTTTATCTTCTCTTTTAAGGCTTCTTTATTAAAACCATTTATTTTCAGGTTTAGCTCTATATTTTCAAGTCCTGTAAGTTCGGGTTTTAGACTTGAAGTAAGCTCCAGTATTGCAGCAATTCTGCCTTTTGTATTAACATGCCCTTTTGTAGGTGTCAGTACTCCAGCTATAATCTTAAGTAGTGTAGATTTCCCATTGCCATTTCTACCTATTATGCCTAATGCCTCTCCTCTTTTAAGCTCAAAAGAGACATCATGCAAAGCATGAAAATCTTTATGGTAACTTTTTTTAAAAGGATTAAGGGCTTCTTTTACTCTGTCAAAAGGCTTATTGTAAAGTTTGTAAACCTTACTAATGTTTTGAGCTTTTACAACTGTCGATTTATTCATTAGAGCACATCTCCAAAATGAGGTCTTAGTTTTCTAAATACCACAGCACCTAAAACTAAAAATACAAAAGTAGTAATTAAAAAATATGGTGCGTA
This sequence comes from Sulfurimonas sp., assembly GCF_026991475.1. GTDB lineage: Bacteria > Campylobacterota > Campylobacteria > Campylobacterales > Sulfurimonadaceae > Sulfurimonas. The sequence continues at coordinate 74,909 of NZ_JALXBK010000024.1, forward strand.
TTTGTATGTTTCCCAGAACCATACATGGTTTATGAAACTGTTTCTATACCCCTCTATTATAAAAACCATAGGGTTGAGTTTGAGTACATACCAATATTTTTCTGGTACTTTATTTATTGACCAAAATATAGGAGTAACCCAAAAACCAAGCTGCAAAATAACACTTACAATTTGAGCTACATCTTTTGTAAAAACTCTAAGGGCTGAAAGTAACCAAGTCATACCAAGTATAAGTAGAAACATCATAAATGTATAAAATGGTAATTGTAGCCAATATATGCTCGGTTTATATCCGTAAAGTAAAAATAGAGCTATCAATATACCTATAAAAATCATATGTAAAAACAACATAGACAATATTTTTACTATTGGTAGTAGACTAACTCTAAAGTTCACTTTTTTAACTAAAAATTTATTATTAACTATGGCATTCATACCACTTGAAATGGAATCAGAAAAGAAAAACCATGGTATATACCCACACATTAAGTATAAAACAAATGGCACTCCATTGTCTGAAATATTATGCTTAAAACCTACAGTAAAAATAAACCAAACTATTAATATAAATAATACAGGTCTTAGAATGGCCCATACTATCCCGAGATAAGACCCTAAAAACTGTTCTCTAAAATCATTCGTAGCTAACGTTATTAATAATGATTTATTCTTATAAATATCTTTTAAGAAACGATAAAAACTTTTAAGTGTACTCATGATTTTATTAACTTTTGCATTTTAATATATTCCTTTATAATCATCTTCGATTCTTACAATATCATCTTCACCAAGATATTCGCCAACTTGTGCTTCTATTAAAACAACATCCACTTTTCCAGGGTTCTCAAGTCTATGAGTATTTCCCATTGGAATGTAAGTCGATTCATTTGGTCGTACCAGAGTTTCTTTATCTTGTACTGTTACAAGTGCAGTACCTTCTACTACTATCCAGTGTTCACTTCTGTGAAAGTGTTTTTGAAGGCTTAGTCTTTTTCCTGGTTTTACTACTATGCGTTTTATTTTGTATTTATTGTTTTCTTCAAGTATAGTGTAAGTTCCCCATGGTCTATGAGCTGTGAGATGAATGTGATGCAAGTCACTCTCTCTTCCTTTAAGCTCTTTGACTATGTCTTTAATCTTTTGAGAGTTTCCTTTTTTACTGATGAGCAGAGCATCAGGAGTATCTACAACTATTAGGTCATCTATGTCAACTGTTGCGATGAGCCTGTCACTACTGTAAATGAAGTTGTTTTTAGAGTTTACGGCCAAAAGGTTTTCATCTTTTGTATTACCATCTTCATCTGTTTCAAACTCCTCAGCTAATGCATCAAAACTTCCAAGATCTGACCAGCCTATGTTTGAAGATACTACCTTTACTCTGTCGCTTTTTTCCATAACTGCATAGTCGATGCTCTCTTCTGGTATGTTTGCCATATCATCATGTGCTATGCGGTACATACCATCTTTAGAAGCATTCTCGTAAGCTGTTTCTGAAGCATCATAAATCTCTGGAGCATGTTTTTGCAGTTCATTTAAAAAAACTCCTGCTTTGAAACAAAACATCCCGCTATTCCAGTAAAAGTTTCCGGCTTCCACATACTTTTGAGCCGTTTTAGTATCTGGTTTTTCATGAAATGCCTCTACACTGTTTCCTTTGGCTTCTATGTAACCAAAACCAGTTTCTGCAAATGTCGGTGTAATGCCAAATGTTACAAGGTTATCATCTTCGGCAAGTTGTTTTGCCTCTTGAAGTACTTTTGCATACGCCACTTCATCTTTTATGAGATGATCAGATGGTGAAACAAGTACTATCTCTTCTGGATTAAGTGCAAAACAAGCAAGGGCAATGGCAGGTGCAGTATTTCTCCCAACCGGTTCAAGTAAAAACTTACTGTCACTATATTGCAACTCTTCAAGCTGATCTACAGCTAAAAAGTACTGTTCTGCATTTGAGACGATGAACTGTTCTCTACACACACTTTTGTTTCTTTCTACTGTCAGCTGAAATAATGACTTGTCATTGAAAAGTTTGACAAACTGTTTTGGCATAAGAGTACGACTAATAGGCCAAAGTCGTGTACCACTACCACCACATAAAATTATGTTTATCATATTTTAAGACACTTCTCAATATTAAATTTGGTGTAATTATACAATTTTATCTTTAATATAAACACAAAATGGATATAATCAATTAAGGATTAGAATTATTGGAAGGAATATGCTCAAAAAAATCACCATAATAGGTCTAGGTTATGTAGGGCTGCCCCTTGCCCACGCATTTAGCGGAAAATACGAGGTAGTGGGCTTTGACATCAATAAGCCGCGTGTAGATGAACTTAACAGTGGCTTTGATAGAACTTTAGAACTTACAAGCGAACAGGTAAATGAATCTCTGAAAAATGGGATGAAATTTACTATGGATATTGAAGATATTAAAGATAGCAATGTTTACATTGTTACTGTTCCAACTCCTATTGATAATAATAATGAACCAGACTTAACTCCCATAGAAAAATCGACTGAAACTGTTTCTAAAGTCCTTAAAAAGGGTGATATTGTCATTTATGAGTCTACCGTATACCCTGGTGTTACTGAAGAGGTTTGTGTACCTATTTTAGAAGGGGGAAGCGGACTGAAATTTAATGAAGATTTTTACTGTGGTTACTCTCCTGAGCGCATTAACCCGGGAGATAAAGAGCATACCGTTACAAAAATCCTTAAAATCACTTCAGGCTCAACTCCAGAGATAGCAAAAGTGGTAGATGAGTTGTATAAGTCAATCATTACAGCCGGAACCCATCTAGCATCTAGCATCAAAGTAGCTGAAGCTGCAAAGGTCATAGAGAACACACAAAGAGATGTAAACATCGCTCTTATGAATGAACTTGCAATGATATTTGATACAATGAACATCAACACAAACGCAGTTCTTGAAGCAGCCGCAACGAAATGGAACTTCATTAAACTTGCTCCCGGACTTGTAGGTGGACACTGCATAGGAGTTGATCCGTACTACCTTACACATAAGGCACAATCATTAGGCTATACACCTAATCTTATCTTAGGTGCGAGACATATCAACAATGGTATGAGTAAACTTATAGCTGATAAAGCTGTAAAATATATGGTAAAAGCAGATAAAAAACTTAACGGTGCAAAAGTACTCGTCCTTGGCATTACGTTTAAAGAGAACTGTCCTGATATGAGAAACACAAAAGTTGTAGATATTATCTCTGAACTTCAAGAGTATGAATGTGATGTAGATGTTTATGACTACTGGGTTGACAAGAGTGATAGGGAGAGTAAAACTATTCCTTTTATAGATGAACTTCCATACAACTCACATAAATATGACGCTATCATCGTAGCAGTAGGACACGATAAGTTCAAAGAGATAACACAAGAAGAGTATGCTGGGCTCTCAAAAGGTGCACCTATAGTCATAGATGTAAAAGGCATAGTAGAAAATCCAACATGGAGACTATAAAAATGAGTAAAAATTTTGCACTTATCGGAGCAAGCGGATACATAGCTCCAAGACATATGAAAGCGATAAAAGAGACAGGAAATAATCTTGTAGCTGCACTTGACCCATATGATGGCATAGGTATCATGGACAGTAATTTTCCTCAAGCTGATTTCTTCACAGAGTTAGAGAGATTTGAAGATTTCATAGGCAGATGGGATAGAGAACATGATGATAAAATAGAGTATATGAGCATAGCCTCTCCCAACTACCTTCATAAAAGTCACATCAGGCTTGCTCTTAAAAGCGGTGCGCATGCAATCTGTGAAAAACCGCTTGTACTGAATCCTGCTGATATAGATGAGCTTAAAATCATTGAAAAAGAGACAGGAAAGAAAGTTT
>NZ_JALXBK010000025.1 GCF_026991475.1 Sulfurimonas sp.
GCTTCTGCTATGGGACTTGTAAACTTTCTTAGAATTTTAGGTGGGAGTTTTGGGACTTCCATCGCTACAACAATGTGGGAGAGACAAGGTGATATTCACCACGCAGTTTATAGCGAAAATATTACAAGATTTTCTCATGCTACGCAAGAGTTTATGGACTCTTTGCATCATATTGGCATCCCTGCCCTGCCTACCATCAAGCATATCATAGAGCAACAAGCCTCAACAAGAGCAAATGATGATATTTTACTTATTTCAAGCTACATTAGCATTGCACTTATTCTTTTAATTTGGTTTGCAAAACCACCATTTATGTCTAAAAAACCAAAAATAGTTGTTTTAGAGGAGTAAGTTTTTTATTTTTAAGCAATAATTTACTTTTTAAATAGTACAAATAACTAATCAATTAGTTAATTAATAAAGGTGGGGGACACCATGAAGAGAAAAATTCTTAGCAATATTTTACTTATATCAGCTTCTCTGTATGCTGATAGTGTCTCGTTCACCATCTACAATGATTTCTTTGTGGGACATGATATGCACTTTACTAGTGCTTCTTCTTTAATTTGGGTTGAGAATAACTCTATGCAAAAAAATCCTTATAGTGATACTCTTGCTTCCCTGTTAGAAAAAATTTCCATTCCCCTTGACACTACAAAACATCATAATGCAGGAATAAATCTTGAACAAATGATTGTAACACCCGAAAACACACGCCTAAAAACGCCTCAGTATAATGACTTTCCTTATGCTGGATATCTCTCTCTTTCTACTTTTTTACTTGAATGGAATCAGAGCAGCTTTACTGAATATAATATAGAATTTGGTGTTATTGGTAAAGACTCAGGGGCAGAGTTTATTCAAAATAATTTTCATAAAATCATAGGTAATGAACAACCTAGAGGTTGGAATACACAAATAAATACTCACATTAGCATAAATTTACTTTACCAGCGTGGAGTAAAGTCTTGGCAGGGTACTTTTTTTAATTCAGCAAAAGCTGATTGGTTTAACCATTACGGTGTCAGTATGGGAACATTTGATGTTTCTGCTTTTGGTGGTACAACCATTCGTATTGGACATAATTATATTCAAAACTTCAATACACATTATCCTTATTTAAAAGGGGAAGCGAATTTACTTCACACTAATGATTTAACACATGGTTTTGGTTGGTCAGTAAGTACAGGTTTAGAAACAAAAGCACTCTTATACTCCGCTATTTTAGATGGAGCTCTCAGCGAAGGCTATCAAACTCATAAGCATATTTTTAATGCCTTAGCCTGTTTTTCCACTAGTTTGTATTATGATAAACATCAATTAAGACTTTTTTATGAAATTCCTACGCCATATATAGAAGAAGAGAATAAAATAAATATTTTTGGAGGATTGGCATATAGTTATAGATTTTAGGATTCTTTAATCTTTGAAGATGTACAATTAACTAACCAATTAGTTAAAGGATATAAAATGAAAAGACGTAATTTTTTAAAAGGTGCTGCTCTTGCAGCAGGTTCTATGGCGGTGTTGCCTTCTATGGCAAGTGCGAGTATGATTACACCTAAAAAAGGGGAAAAAGCTCCTTTGGGTGCGGTGACACTCTATTTTGAATTTACTCTTGTGGAAAAATTTAAAGATAATATGCTTTTGCATATAAATGAGTATGCAAAAACACTCCACAGAAGAAAAGGTTTTTTATCTTTAGAACTTAAAAATATGGTTGGTGATTCTACAATGGTTCACAATTACCCTACAAATCTTAAAGGTGTTTTGAGTTCTGCTTATTTTGATGCGAGTAAAGAGGGAAGTATGCCTCTGTTTTATTCACTATTTGTTCGTTTTGAAAACTATCATGATTTATTGGCTTCAAATACAACAAAATGGTTTAAAAAAGTTATTTCAGAATATGGAATGCTCAGTAAAAATTATCATGAAGGTGTTTATAAAACTGTTGCAGCAGGCGATAGAGAACATATTTATACTTCACATAGTGAAATTACAAGATTTTTGAAAAATCAAAAAGATAGAATAACAAATAGATACATAACAGTAAACAATCATGTCAGTATTTTCACAAAAGATGCAGCTGTATTTAACAAGAAAAGCACATCACTACTAAAAGTGGCACAAAATACTTTCCGCCCAGCAAAAGGAGATTATGATTATAATCCAAAATTTCCTGTAGGAATACCAGGATCATATCAAAATCTTCACTACAGAAAAGCGATTTCAACAGAAATTTTACAAAGTGCTTTCTCTGATGGAAATAACAAAACACATTATCTTTTCCATGGTGTTTGGGAGAGCGTATATGATCA
>NZ_JALXBK010000026.1 GCF_026991475.1 Sulfurimonas sp.
AGTGGCTCTCCTTATCATGACATAGACTTTACAAATGAAATTTTTTATAATGGTAATGTATGTATGGGATGCCATTCGCACAAAGAAAATTCACATAAGCTTCAAGTATGTACATCAAAAATAAGTGAGCATCCAAATACAGAAAAAGAAAATTGTATTACCTGCCACATGCCAAAAGTACCAGGAAGTTTTACAACGCTTAGAGATACTCATACACATAGATTTCATGGCTTTAGTGGTCCAAACCATAAAGCATCTATGCTAAGAAAATATCTCTCTATAGAGTTTCAGAAAACGACAGATGGTTTTAACATTATTCTTAAAAATAGAGCCAATCATCCACTTCTTTTGCATCCATTAAGAGTTGGTATGCTTAAAGTTAGTATTGAGAGTGGCTCAAAAAAGAGTAATTTAAAACCTGTGAAATTTATTCGTATAATTGGAAAAAATGGACATCCTGCTCCACCTTGGGTAGCTACAGAGGTTTTAAAAGATACACAAATTCAAGCCAAAGAGCGTAGAGTTATTCACTTCAAAAGAACACTTGAGGCACATGATAAAGTAATCGTCCAAGTTGGTGAATTTATTGTAAATCCTAAAATGGCAAAGAAATTAAATATTAGCAACAAAAATATGACTACATTTAGAATATTTAAAGAGGAACGATTTGATGTTAAATAGTTTTAAAAGGTACGGTATAGCTCTTCTATTCTTGTTCTTAGTTATTATATTAATGTTACTAGGAACACTAGAAGTTGAAGATTTTGGAAACCATCTTTTAAAAGATGCACATATCAAAACAACAATGAAACCAAAAGGAGAGAGGTTAGCATTATGAGTTTAACACTTTTAGTAAGTATTGGCATTATTATTTCCATCATATTTCACTTTATTGGTGTATATGCAGGAGCTAAAAAAATTGTCTGGATTGTTATTATTCTTACTTGGGCAGCTGTAATTTCTGTTGCAACGAGTGAAGTAAAACCAAAAGCATACAGTGCTATAAAAGAGATGCAGGGAAAATATAAAGATACAGATAAACTTATCAAAGAGGCTATGCCAAAAGTCTCTCTCTATGAGCTTATTAAGATTAAAAGCAGTTACTTAAAACATGAGAATAAAAAATAATCTCATGTTTTATTTTCTAAGCGCCTAAAGCTTTTTTCACATTATCATCTGCCATTGAGATGTTCCATGCAGGTTCCCAAACAACTTCAATATCAATCTCTTTAACATTTGGAAGCTTTTCAATAGCCTCTTTTACCCATTGAAGTATCATTTGATGTAGAGGGCATGCTCTTGTTGAAAGTGTCATAGTAACTTTTACATTCCCCTCATCATCACTACTAGCATCATAAATAAGTCCCATCTCTACAAGGTTAAATCCAACTTCTGGATCAACAACTGTAGAGACAGCCTGAAATATTTCGTCTTTTGTAAACATTGCCATTTATAAGTCCTTAATTTTTAAAATTTATCATATATAACACACTACGTATAAATGCTACAGCACCCATCACTAAAAATGAGGCTCCAGCACCTATAAGTGCATTGCTGTTAAAGAGTATTGCAATAGCTACAATAATCACGCCTATCGCACAAAATATAAACTGCGCTTGAGAACTTTTTTGAGGTATCATATCTACAAGCATAGGAATTTTTTGCTTTCCAACCAGTGGCGAAAATCTTTCAAACCAGACTAAAAATGGAATGATTTTATAGATATGCCCTGTAATTAAAAATCCAAAAAATCCAAAAAACAGTAGCCACATTGACGCTAAAAGATAGTTCTCTTTTCCTAGCATAAAATAGAGTAATGCCACTATAATTGAGACTAAAAGAGAGGAGTATGAAAACATCAGCGAAATAGCATAAATATCATTCTCTTTTCTTGGTCTTATTTTGTAAATAATATAAATCAGGTAAGCATAGACTAGCATCGCAACCGTTGCAAGAATATAAGAGATAATGGACAACCACTCTAAGTGAAAGAATGAAGCCAAAATAGCTAGAACAACTGTAACACTCATCAAAGATATAGAAATTTCTAAAGGTCTTAATGAAAAACTATGAGAAAGTGTAAACATAGGTATTAAAACTATAGAGAGTCCCATAATTGTAATTGATATATATCCACCTAAGACCGCAAAGATATGTGCTTTGAGGAGTGAAGATATATCTACAGAGATAGTCCCTGCATAAGAGAGTGCCATCAAAAGACCAAAAATGATTCCAAAAAATAAAAAGGTATTTGAAATCAATACACTACTCATTACCAATGTAAGTTTTTTCACTTTTGCTATGGTCAAAAATATCTCACCAACAAAAATCATCATAGAGGTTAATACAACAACCCCTCCGTATGGGAGCAAGGCACTGGAGTACAAAAATCCAAATACCATTAAAAGTGTTCCTATAAGTAGTAGTGGCCAGATTGCATAAAAAAGTTCTACTCCAAAATGCCCTACTTCAAGTACAACTGGCACAAGTTGTGCCATTGCACCAAAGATTATCATCATTACAAATCCAAGTAAAAAAAGATGTGTAAAGGCTATAACCTTCGGATCTGCAAATGAAAAATTATCTGCACTAAAAGAAAAAATGTAAAGAGAAGAAAAAAGATAAAACAGACTCCCCAGTATAAAAAAGGGAGCTATGAGTTTAAAAGGTGGTGCAAAATCTTGGGATATTTTAAACATTTATTAGTCTCAACCACCACAACTTGCTTGTGATAAATCAGACTCCGTAGCTGCGTCTGCATTGTATGAAAAAACAACTTTCACTAAACCACCATCCAAATCTTCAATAACATATTTGACATCATCTTCAAGTTTTGCAAACAGTCCGCCTGGTGCTTTATGATTTATCATCACCAAAGTATCATTCGTACCTTTTATAAGAGCAAGTCCTGCCATTGCGTTTACCATAGGATGTGGAGGTCCCTCTTTTGAAGTATCAAAGTAATAAGTACTCTGACCATCTTTTGCTAATTTATAATAATCAACTGTAGCACCTTCGACTTCTATCTTCTGTGCATCACTTGGAATATTCGACATATTTAAATCCTTATTGTTAGTATTTCGTGATTGTAATCAAGAAAAATAAAAATAACATTGATATATGTCAATAATGAGAATGATTATTCAAAAAGAATTTCCAAAGACTCCTTATCTAAGATGGTATATGTCCCTGCATTTTTTGCTACAAATCCTAATTTTGAGAATTTTTTGAAAATACGGGAGAGTGTTTCTGGTGTTATATGCAAATATTGTGCTAATTTATTATGCTTCATACTTAAAGCTTCACTATTCTCACAAATATACTTTGCAACTCTTGCTGTTGAATCGAGAACAACGGTAAGTGCAATAACATTATCAAGATATTTTATTTTTTGAGTTAGTGATTTAAAAAGTTCCAATGTTATTTCAGGATTAGAAAAAAAGTACTCTTTAAATTTTTCAAAATCGATTTCTAAAACACTTCCATCTGTCTCAAATGCAGCAGATGCAGGATAGGGAAGTTTTTCAAAAACTGCCATCTCTGCAACAAAATGATTTGGTATAAAACGGTGTAAAATAATCTCATTATTTTTCGGATCAACCTTGTAAATTTTTACAACCCCAGTAAGAACAAGTGTAAGGTATTTTGCTTTATCTTTTTCATAAAATAGTACCTTACCCTGCTCAAAATTTCTTGTCCGTGAGATGGAAAGAAGCAATTTCAACTCTCTTTCATTGAGATTATGAAATATACCAATTTTCTTTAATGTTTCTATAGACAACATTATCTTATTTGTCCTTTTCCATATATTTTATATTTATATGTTGTTAATCCCTCTATGCCCATAGGTCCACGAGCATGAAGTTTATTTGTACTTATTCCCACTTCTGCACCAAAACCAAAAGCGCCACCATCTGTAAAACGAGTTGAAGCATTTACATAAACTGCTGCTGCATCAATGTTATTTAAAAACTCCTCTGCCGTTGTTATATTTTCAGTAATGATAGCCTCAGAGTGTCCTGAGCCAAATCTTACTATATGCTCTATTGCACCATTTACACCATCAACAACTTTTATATTTAAAATATTTGCCAAGTATTCTGTATCGAAATCTTCATCAGTAGCATTTGCAACGCTAATAATCTCTTGTGTTTGAGAACATCCTTTAAGCTCTGTCGCTGCTGCATCAAATGCCTCTTTTAGCTGTGGAAGAGCCTCTTTTGCTATTTTCTTATCAACTAAAAGCGTCTCCATAGCATTACAAACACCTGGTCTTTGCACCTTTGCATTTATGGCAATTTTGATTGCATTTTCAAGATTTGCATCTTTATCTATATAGGTATGACACTCTCCTTTATCATGCTTTACAACACTTACAGTTGCGTTTTGACTTACATATTTTATAAGCCCTGCTCCACCACGAGGAATAATCAAATCAACATATTTATCCATCTTAATGAGTTTTGCAACTCCCTCGCGTGAACTATCAGGAATAAGAGAGATTAAAGATGTCGGCAAGCTATTTTTTGCCAATACTGCTTGCAGTACCTTTGCAATAGCTTTATTTGAAAATTCTGCCTCTTTACCACCTTTAAGCACACATACATTTGAACTCTTAAAACAGAGTGCTGCTGTATCACTTGTAACATTTGGACGCGATTCATAAATAATACCAATCACACCAATAGCAATAGAGACCTTTTCAATTTTTAAGCCATCTTCTGTTACCCAGCCATCAAGCACACGACCAACAGGTTCTTTAAGTGCTGCTATCTCTTCAATGGCAACTGCCATAGACTCAACACGTTCTTCATCCAAAAAAAGTCTATCCATTAAAGCTGATGTTAGTCTGTTTTTTTCACCCTCAAGCATATCTATTGCGTTTGCTTCCATCAAATCCATTGTATTTGCCCGCAAAGCATTTGCCATCTCTTTTAAAATTCTATTTTTTTCACTGCCGCTTAAGTTACCCAAAATCCGACTTGAAGATTTTGCTTCTGCTAAAAATTGTTCCACTTTTTATACTCCATAAATGTTTACTTTTTTCAATATGTTATACTACCATAAAAATATTTAGGACTTTTATGAAAACCATCATATTTATAGGAAATGGCAATATGGCTTTGAGTATTGCACAAGGATTAAAGAAGAGTTATAAAATAGAGGTTGTGGGACGCAACATAAATAAACTTCAAGCGTTTGAAGATGCTCTTGACATAAAGATAGAAAAATATCTTTTAGATGGTTTTGACATGACTAATAAGAGCATTATGCTCTGTGTCAAACCTGCCAATGTAGAAGAAATTTCACAAAAACTTCAAGGCAGAGCAAAAATAATCTATTCTGTCTTGGCTGGAACAAGCATAGAAAAGATCAAAACATATCTCAGTACAAACGCAGTGGTAAGAGCCATGCCAAATCTAGCTGCTAGTGTTTCAAAATCTATGACAACACTCACGGGAGATGCTGCGTTTAAAGAAGAAGCAATAGAGCTTTTAAATGCAATAGGCACAACACGCTGGCTTGCAAATGAAAAAGAGATAGATATAGCAACTGCGCTTGCCGGAAGTGGACCTGCATATCTTGCTCTTATGGCAGAAGCACTTGCAGATGGAGCTGTAAAACAGGGTCTTAAACGCGATGATGCTATGGCCATTATGAGAGGACTTTTTGGAGGTTTTGGAGAGTTAATCCAAACAATTCACCCTGCACTACTAAAAGATGGCGTAATGAGCCCTGGAGGTACAACAGCAGCTGGTTATGATGCTTTAGAAGAGGGAAATGTAAGACATTCGTGTATAAACGCAGTGCAAAAAGCGTATGAAAAAGCAAAAGAGCTCTAAAAAAGCTCTTTTCTAATAAAAATCTTCATCATCGTCATATTTGAGAAAAAGTACTAAAATCCACACTAACATAACAACAGCAACAATTTCATAGCCAATCAGCCATACAATTGGAAAAGCATTGATATCTAGAAGTTTAAAATTTTCGTAATTTCCTCCTGCGATAACTAAAAATAGAAATATCGCTCCTGTGATGTATGGAATAGCAACCATATAAATAATATACGCCAACCCCGCCCATTCTTCTGGAACATAAATAAAATCTTGGAAATTTACTTTTTGAGCGCCAAAACTAACTTTTTGTTTTTTTCGTTTTTTATCAGCATCTTTTTTACGTTCAGCCCTTACCAATTGGTTGTAATAAAGCATATCACGTTTTTTTCTAAGCGTATCTTCCATCGATTCATTCATAAACAATCCTAATAAAGACATTTTACATTAGTATTCATTAGTCATGCCTTAATGTAAATATATTAGATAGTGTTATAGGAATTTTAATATTTCAGATTCAATATTTTCTTTTTCTATAATTGTCTTTTGAGCGATCTCTTTAGAAAAGAGTCTCCTTATCATTGTTGGAATTTCTAGTCCTGCTACCTTAGAAATAGACTCTAAAGCTTGAATGTCTTGCGCATCTTTTTCACCGGTAAGTGCATTTGCAATAACTGGTGAAAATTTTGTCCACTCTGCTGTAGAGTAGGCAATAGTTTTAATTTCAGGGTTTGAACATGTCTCATAAGATTTCATGCATGTCGCTGTATGAGGATCCATTAAGTAATGATAGCCCTCAAAAATCTCTTTTATATATTTTTTACCCTCATCACCATTACAAAAATCAGCATCAAAAGATTCACGGAGTTTATCAAGCTCTTCGCTAGTAAGTTTATAGAAATTTTGTTCTTCCAAATCAAACATTAACTCTTTTGTTCTTTGTGTTCCAAAAAGATCATATAAAACTCTCTCAACATTTGAAGACTTTAAAATATCCATAGCAGGAGAAGTAGTTCCAACAACTGCACAATCTCTTATGTCATACTTTCCATCACGAATAAGCTTTGTCAGTACATTGTTCTCATTTGAAGAGATAATAATCTTTGCAACAGGCAGTCCCATTTTCCATGCATAGTAACCACCAAGTGCATTTCCAAAATTTCCACTTGGTACATTGAGGTAAACTTTTTCACCCATAGTAATGCCATTTTGACGCACAAGTTCTAAGTATGAATGAATATGGTAAATTATTTGAAAAATGATACGACCAAAGTTTACAGAGTTTGCTGCTGAAAGTTTTGTATCTTTTTGTGCAAGCGCCTCTTTAAAACTTTCAGATGCCAAAAGACGTTTTAGAGCATTTTGTGCATCATCAAAAACACCATGAATACCAATAACTTTAAGATTTTTTGCATCTTCTGTAACCATTTGAAGACGCTGTACATCACTTGTTCCACCATCAGGATACATACAAGCCACTTTCACATTTGCACGGTTTTTAAATGTTTCTAACGCCGCTGGGCCTGTGTCTCCACTCGTAGCAGCCAAAATGAGATAATTCTCATTTAATCTTTGTGCAATAGATGAAAGCACAACACCAAAAGGTTGCAACGCCATATCTTTAAATGCACGGGTAGGTCCATGGTAAAGCTCAGATATGTAAAGATTCTCTTTTACTTTCACAACCGGTACAGGATTTGATGCATCATCAAACTTATCATAAAGATTTAGCGCTTCATCTATGACAGCACCATCAATGTCTATCTCAAAACGAGAAAGCATATCTTTTGCAAGCTCTTTATATGAAGAGTTCAAATGCTTGTTTAAAAACTCCTCTCCGAGCTCTGGAAGTTCTTCAGGTACATAAAGACCACCAAAAGATGCGATAGGACTTAAAATAGCCTCAGAAAAAGTTACTTTTTCGGCTTTGTTTGCATCAAAACCACGAGTTTGGATAAATTTCATATTATATTCTCTGCTTTTTTATTTTCGAAATTATAGCAAAAT
>NZ_JALXBK010000027.1 GCF_026991475.1 Sulfurimonas sp.
TTCAACTCTTTAACTGTAAGTTGTTATAGTGTTTGATAAACAAAAATAACTTTATCAAAAACTAAAAAATAATTATCAAATCATTACTCCTTTAGATGTAATGACTGATAAATTTATTATACGAGGAAAAACAATGTGGAAATATCCAAGTGCTGAGCATTTATTTGAGAAATTTACTAAATACTCAAAAATAGCAGGTGTTATTTTTATTATTTTAGGGCTTGCTGGTATATTTGAGCCAGTTTATATGACAGTTGCAACAGTTGCATTTGTGGCATGGATTATGATGTTTGCAGGATTTATGGCTGCTTACTTTACATATATTACAGATAAAGAAGATTACCTTGGTTGGTTAAAAAGTTTTGTACTTATTGGTATATCATTACTAATGATTTTTTATCCAATGACAGGTGTTGGTACAGTAGGTCTTTTACTTGCTATCTACTTTTTTGTGGACTCTTTTGCAGGCTTTTCTATAGCATTTACTATGAAACCTGCAAAAGGTTGGATATGGTGGCTTGTTAATGCTATCTTTTCACTACTAATTGGTATTTTATTTATAGTAGGCTGGCCATTTACTTCTCTTTATCTTATAGGACTTTTAGTAGGATTTAGTCTCTTCTTTGATGGAATTGCACTTCTTGTAACTGGTTCTATATTTAAAAAATTAAATAGCTAAAATGGAAAAAAGTAAAAAAGCCTTTGGCTTATGGAGTGCTGTCTTTTTAGGCATCGGTTCCATGGTCGGTGCGGGTATCTTCATTGTCATTGGTCAAGCTGGAGCTATGGCAGGTAACATCGTCTGGCTCTCTTTTGTATTTGGTGGTATTATTGCACTTTTTAGTGGATACTCTCTTGCAAAACTTGCTGTACGCTACCAGTCTCGTGGAGGTATTGTTGAGTATCTGGTACAAGGATTTGGAGAAAATATTTTCTCTGGTTCTATGAGTGTTATGTTTTATCTCTCACAACTCATCGCCGTTGCTGCAGTTGCCAAATCTTTTGGTACATACAGTGCAACTTTTATGGCTCACGGTGACACACTATGGATTAATATCTTTGCAGTTGGTATTGTCGTTCTTTTTACACTTATCAACCTTATTGGTGCTTCTATTGTTGCAAAATCTGAAAACTTTATTGTTATAGTCAAACTTTCTATTCTTGTAGTATTTGCAATTGCAGCACTCTTTACCATAAAACCTGCACTTTTAAGTCTTCATGATATGCCACCCCTAAGTGGTATGGTTTTTGCCATTGGTATCACTTTTTTTGCTTATCAAGGCTTTAGCGTCATTACAAATACTGTCGAAGATATGGATAATCCAAAAGTTACCATGATGAAGGCAATGTTTGTTTCACTCCTGTTTGTAGCAGCTCTATATATTCTTACAAGTATTTCTGTTCTTGGAAATTTATCGTTAGAAAAAGTTATAGAGACGAAAAATTATGCTTTAGCGGAGGCTGCTAAACCTATTTTTGGAGAGTGGGGATTTAAAATCATGGCAGCTACTGCTCTTTTAGCAACTGCTTCAGCCATAAATGCAACGCTCTATGCTGTTTCAGATATTGGTTACACAATGGCAAAAGATGGAAATCTTCCAGAAGTTTATGAGTATCACATTTACAAATCATTTGATGGTTTAATAGTAAGTGCTTTACTTATCATTCCTATGATACTCTTTTTTAATCTTACAGAAATTACCACTGTTGCTGCCATTGTTATGCTTATAGTTCAAGGAACTACGCACATCGCACATCTTAATCTCATCAAAGAGACAGGAGCAAAACGCTCTCTTGTTATCTCTGCAATCTTAGCAATGTTTGGAGTTGCAGGACTTACACTCTACTCTACTTACAAAACTATGCCAGAAATTGCATACTATCTTATAGCTACTTTTGCTATTGCGTTTACTGCAGAGTTTTTACTGTGTCATATTCGTGGACGTACCATTTTAAAACAAACGGTCTAAAATATTTGTATCTACTTTCACTTCCAAATCAAGAAGTGAAAGAGGTAATCCAAAACTTTCAATTTTCACATAATCTTTAAAAGTAACAAGCAAAGAAGTAGCATTGTCTGCCTCTAAAATTGCTTGAAGTTCCTCTTTTATAAAACTGTGATGGTCTTCAAAGTAGTGTTTGCCTACTACTTTAGGCAGATATTTATCGAGACGCGAAGGTCTTGCTATTGCTGTTACAAGTGACATTCGTTGCGTTTGCTCTTTGAGTGTAACAACTCTTGTAAAGTCCACATCCTCTTGGAGTACAACTGCCTCTTTATCACTCCACAAACGCTCTCTATATGGTCCACTTGGCAGACAAAAATTATTTTTTGTCACTACAGCTATAAGAACATCAAGCTTTTTTATATCGTGTTTGGAGTAGGCATCATCAAGCAAGACTATTTCGCATCCCATCTCTTTGGCTTTTTTGATGGCAGGTTTTCTATCTTCGCTCACAATGACTACTGAGTTTGGCAGTTTTTTAGCATATATCATCGCCTCATCTCCGCTCACGCTTACATTACATAAAATCTCTTTTGCATCCTTAACCACCACCAAGCCTTTTGAGTCGCGTCCATAACCGCGTAAAATGATGGCAGGCTTCTTAAACGCAGCTCCTAACGCAGTGACAAGTGGAGTTTTTCCACTTCCACCAACTGTTAAATTTCCAACACTAATAATTTTTATTTTGAAATCTTCGGCTCTCTTCAAACGATAACGCAGATAGATCACAAAACAGTAAAGCCAACTCAGAGGAAGTAAAAAATAAGAGAGTAGTTTTTGTAAAAAAGATGGGTTGTAGAAATACTCTTCAACCCAAAAGACAAGAGATTTTTTCAAATCTTTTTATACTCTTGTCTTTGCAATTTTTTTCACTGCTTTTATAACAGTTTTAACCTCATCATCACTCATACTTGCATAAATAGGAAGTGATAACACTTGCTGAAAAGTACGAAGAGCTACAGGAAAATCATTTACACGCAGTGAATATTTTGTTTTATAGTAAGTTAAAAGATGCAGTGGAATATAATGAAGCCCACTACCAATTCCTTCCTCTTGAAGAGCCGTTGCAAAAGAGTCTCTATTTTTATCTATTTTAATAATATAGAGTGAAAATGCGTTCTCTTCATTATCCATACTTGGTGTTTGAACATGTTCTACATTAGCTAGTTCTTTAGAGTATATTTGCGCTATTTCACGCTCTCGTTTTATATTAACATCTTGATCTTTTATTTGCGCACGAATATAAGCTGCGTTTAGCTGTGATAAAGAGTAGTCATTACCAATATCCACAACATCATAAATATATTCCAAAGCATCTTTATCACGAACCATAGCATGATGCGCTAACAATCTGGCACGCTCTATTACCTCTTCATCTTCTGTTACAAGCATTCCACCGTTACAAATATTCTTTTTTAAGTGTGGAGAGAAGTCAAAAGTAACAATATCAGCACCAGTTGCACCTATTTTCTTTCCCTTATAAGTTGCGCCAAGTGCTTCACTTGCATCTTCAACAATTCTAACATTGTAAAGTTTTGCCATACTATAAACCCGTTCTAAGTTAACACTTTCACCACCCAAATGCGTTAAAATAACAGCTTTGAGTTTTTTTGACTTATGCTCTTGTAAATATGCTTCAAGTTTATCTAAATCAATGTTATAACTATTTTTAGCAATATCAATAAAAACAGGTTCAGCATCAAAATGACGCACAACTTCTGGCACATTTGGATGTGCATTTACACTACACACTACTTTATCTCCGCGTTTAAGATCAAACGCAAGCATAGCAAGGTGAAGCGCCGAAGTACCATGTGAAGTTGCAAGTGCATATTTTGCACCTACATATTCACAAAACTCACGCTCAAGTTCTTCTATTTGATTTGTATCTTCTCCATCAAGTGCATCACTTACATTTGAGTGCGCACTTCTTGAACTCTCATATCTACTAAAAGGTATTTTTAAATCTTTCATATCTTTTTCCCTGCCTTTATAAAGTTATATCTCTAGGATAATTAAAATCATGTCCTAGCGTTCGTGATGTCAATTTTGCAATAACGGGCATCTTACGCTTAAAATGATTTCTAAAAATTCTTTTTATTATCATATCTAACATTTTTTCATCAATTTTTAAATCAATAATCTCTTCACGAGATAAGCGCTCATCTACATAGAGTTTCATAGCACCATCAAGTTCCTTGTAAGTATAGCCCAAATCTGCCTCATCACTCTGTCCATCCCATAAATCTGCAGAAGGAGGCTTCTTAATGATACTTTTTGTTACTTGCAAATATTCTGCCAGTTCAAAAACTTCACTTTTATACAAATCTCCAATTGGATTTACAGCAGACGCTAAATCTCCATAGAGTGTTCCATACCCCAGCATTAGTTCACTTTTGTTACTCGTACCAAGCACCAAAGCATTTTCACGAGCTGAGATGTCAAAAAGTGTTGCCATGCGTATACGAGATGAGAAGTTCCCCTTACGAAGATTATCTAAATCTGGATTCATAGCTTCATACGATTCTAACATCGGAGCAATACTGCAAGTAATGTTTTTAAGAGCAAAATCACGACATAGTTCATCTGCATCATCAAGAGAACTTTGTGATGAGTAATGTGATGGCATTTTCACGCACAACAAATCATCGCCAAAAGCCTTTTGTGCCAATACTGCAACAACAGCAGAATCTAGTCCACCACTTAAACCAAGCACAACTTTTTGCATTCCAGTCTTTTTCACTTCATTATCTAAAAAGCGTACAAGATAATCACTTATTTGAGAATATTTACCCATTAAAATCATAAACCTTTAAAATTTATTAACAATTTGAATTATATCTAAAAGAATTTAACACTCCTTTAACATTAGTGGTATATAATCGCGACAATAAAAATAAAGAGCTTAATATAGAAACGAACCTAATAATAAACAAACTAAAAACAATTGTTTTTCTACCAATTATCATTATTGCCATTGGATTTACCTATTTTTTAACAAATACTTATATGACATACCAAGAGCTACAAACACTTGAAATAAATATTCATAAAAGCAAAAACATATCTCTACTCATTAATAATTTGCAAAAAGAGAGAGGGCTTAGTAGTGGGTATCTTGCAAGTAATGGAAAACTTTTTGCAACACAACTTCCAATTATGCAACATAATGTTGACAGCTCTTTTCAAAATTTTATTTTCTATTGTCATGGACATAGAGATCAATACATTAAAATCAAAAGGAAGCTCAAAGATTTACGATTGAATATTCAGAATCTATCTACCAAAGTAGACTTTGAATTTTTATTTTATACTAAACTTATTCAAGAACTACAGGCGAATTATCTTGAGGTTGTTCAAGATGTTAATGATGCTTCTTTAAAAAACCAACTTATCTCTTATACAAACCTCTCCTTTTCAAAAGAGGCCTTAGGGCAAATACGCGCTTCAATTAATGCTCTTTTATCTGCACATAATAACAATAAGAACTTACGAAATATGGTTTTGTTAGCAAAAGGAAATTATGATGTATCACTCCAACGATCTAAAGCGACAATTACTAAAAAATACAAAAATAAACTTGGAAAAATTCTCTGTTCATCAGATTATAAATATATTCAAAAAATCTTTCACAATGTTATAGAAAAAGGTCTTTACACAAATAGTTCTAAGAAATGGTTTATAAAATCAACCAATATTATTGAAGATTTTTATTCTCTTGAACAAAATCATTTTTCAGATATAGATAAAGAGATTCAACGAGACTTTACAGAAGAAAAGATTACATTTATAATAGTATTACTTATATTTTTACTCATTACAATCTCCACACTCTTTTTTGGTTCACATATTAAACAAAATATTTTGAAAAACATTAAACTCTTAGAGGAGTATAAAAACGCTGTTGATAGAAGCAGTATTGTCTCAAAAACTGATAAATCAGGGCGAATTACCTATGCAAATGATGAATTTTGTAAAATATCTGGCTACACACGAGACGAATTAATCGGAAATGCACATAATATGGTTCGACACCCCGATATGTCAAAAAGTGCATTTAAAGAGATGTGGAAAACTATTTTAGCAAAAAAATCATGGTCTGGTATTGTTAAAAACAGGACAAAGGATGGAAGTGATTATATTGTTGAAGTGACCATCAATCCTATTCTCAATGAAAAAGGAGAAATAGAAGAGTTCATAGCTATTCGTAATGACATTACAGAGCTTATTCAGTTACATGAGGATTTAGAGCATACCCAAGAAGACCTTATTTACCGTATGGGAGAAATTGGTGAAACTCGTTCTAAAGAGACAGGCTTTCATGTCCGCCGTGTTGCAAAATACTCTGAGATATTAGCAAAATACTATGGACTAAAAGAACAAGAGATAAAATATCTTATTTCGGCTTCACCAATGCACGATATAGGAAAAGTTGGTATTGCTGACAATATTTTAAACAAACCAGATAAATTAACACATGATGAGTGGCTAGTAATGAAAACGCATGTAAATATAGGCTATGATCTCTTTAAAGATTCCAGTAAACCACTTTTACAAACTGCAGCAACCATTGCTTATGAACACCATGAAAAATATGATGGCAGTGGGTATCCAAGAGGATTAAAAGGTAATGAAATTCATATTTATGGACGTATTACTGCATTTGCCGATGTTTTTGATGCCCTAGGAAGCGAGAGATGTTATAAACAGACATGGGAAGATGAGAAAATTTTTAAACTTCTAAAAGAGGAGAGAGGAAAGCATTTTGATCCACAACTTGTAGATATTTTCTTTGAACATTTAGATGAATTTTTAGCAGTAAGAGATTTTTACAATGAATCTAGTTCGTTTATGAAAGAGAGTTAACAGACCTCTTTCTTTGCCATTACTTTTAATTCACTACATGAAAACCCAGCCTCTTTTCTTGCCTCAATGTTCAAATCATTTGGACGTAAAAAACCGCGAGGGTAGTATTCTTTTATTATCTCAAAATAGATACTTTCATCTACACTCTCTTTCTCACAAGCATACTTAAACCATACATCACCTTTTTTTACATGAGAAACTTCCTCTTCTAAAATTACTTCTAAATTTATAATGATTTTTTCTATCATCTCATTTTTTGGTAGTTTTTTTAGTTTTTTCACTATCATAGGTGTGGCATCAAGTCCATTTGCTTCTAAGTATCTTGGCACAACTGCCATTCTCTCTAGGAGTGTTTGTGTTTTACACGAGGCTTCAAAGAGTGCATCATGTACTTCTATATCTCCATACCTAGCATCTAACTCATTAAGTAATTTATTAAGCATCAAAAAATGGCGTATCTCATCACTTGCCACTTCCAGCCAATCGGCATAATATGCACGAGGCATACCACAAAAACGGTATGCTCCATCAAGTGCCAAATCTATAGCAGAGTACTCAATGTGTGCCACGGCATGCAGCAAATTTATCTGTCCCTCTTTTGCTGTAAGATTACTGCGTTTAGGAACATGTTGCGGCGGTACTGTTGTGCATATTTCACTGTAAGATGGATTCTCAAACTTTTTAGGTCTGAAATTCACTTCAAACTCCAGCTTATCTGATTGAAACAGATTGTAAAAAATTTCAAATCGTTCTATCTTTTCTTCTGCTGATTTTGCTTCTATAATTAACTCTAATTCTTTAAAAAAATTCATGCACTAATAATGCTATAATCACGCTAAAAAAGAGATGAATATGAAGATAAAAGTACAGCCAATGGGACCTTATCAGACAAACTGTTACATTGTCACAAAAGATGGCAAAGATATTATCATCGATCCGGGTGTTGGTGCAACTGA
>NZ_JALXBK010000028.1 GCF_026991475.1 Sulfurimonas sp.
AGAGTTGTCAAAGAGACAAACCCAGCTTTAGCAAAAAAACTAGGCATTGCAACTTTAGCACTCGATGCTCTTAAAGGTGTTTTAGTTTTAACTATTGCCTATTTTGTGGGATTAAGCGAAGCAACTCTATGGGGTATCGCAGTTTTAGCTGTTTTAGGACACTGTTTTTCACCATACCTTAACTTTGAAGGAGGTAAAGGTGTAGCAACAGGAATGGGTGTTATGATGTTTATGCTTCCTTTAGAGACTATTATTGCTTTAGTTGTTTGGGCTGTGATGGCAAAAACAGTGCGCATCTCATCAGTTTCATCACTTACTGGTGTTTTATCACTTTTAATTGCTAGTTTTATTATTCACCCACAAATGGCACACGCGCCTGTTGTTCTTATTGTATTTATTCTTTTTTATAAACATATTCCAAATATTATTCGTGTTATTAAAGGCGAAGAGAAAAGAGTTGTTTAAATGACAATTCACATAGAAGATTTGAAATTTCAATGCATCATTGGAATTTTAGATTTTGAACGCGAACAAGAGCAAGATGTTATTATCAATCTTGAAATTGACTATATTTACAATAATGAATTTATTAACTATGCTGATATTGCTGCCTTACTTCAAGATACAATGCAAAAAGAAAAATTTTTACTTATTGAGGATGCTTTAGAACATTTGTCATCTCTTCTAAAAATAAACTTTTCAAATATTATTTTACTTAATTTAAAAATCACAAAACCCTCTATACTTCCCAACTGTAAGGTAAGTGTCTCCAATATTTACAAGTTCAATTCTTAATCCTAACTTCACTTTTTTTTAAAAAAAATTGAATAAAACTTTAAAGTTACCTAAAATTATGATATGATTCGGCAAATATTTAAGAAATAGGAAACAATAAATGCGTATTCTAATTATAGAAGATGAAGTTACATTAAACAAAATGCTCGCAGAAGGGCTAAAAGAGTTTGGTTACCAAAGTGATGTTGTTGAAACACTCAAAGATGGTGAGTACTACCTTGACATTCGTAATTACGATTTAGTTCTTATGGATTGGATGCTTCCAGATGGAAACTCTGTTGACATCATCGGTTCAATTAAATCAAATACTCCAAAAACAGTTGTAGTCGTGGTCTCTGCAAGAGATGACAATGAGAGTGAAATAGAAGCACTTCGTGCTGGTGCAGATGATTACATCAGAAAACCTTTTGACTTTGATGTTCTTATTGCTCGTCTTGAAGCACGTTTACGTTTTGGTGGTAGTAATATCATTGAAATCGAAGATTTAACTATTAATCCTGAAGAAGAAAAAATCACTTATAAAGAGACTGACATAGAACTCAAAGGAAAACCTTTTGAAGTACTTACTCACCTTGCTCGTCATCGTGACCAAATTGTTTCTAAAGAGCAACTTCTTGATGCAATCTGGGAAGAACCAGAACTCGTTACTCCAAATGTAATTGAGGTTGCTATTAACCAAATTAGACAAAAAATGGACAAACCGTTAAACATTACTACCATTGAAACTGTACGCCGTCGTGGGTACCGTTTTTGTTTTCCAAAAGAGATCTAATTCCTTTTTAAGAGAAAAAAAATGATATAATCCCTTAGACTTAAGTTCTCAAGGGGTTTTGTTGTGATTACCAAAAAAAGTATAAGACGCAACTTTCTTATACAACTTATTTTTTCATCTGCTTCACTTATACTTATATTTTCATCGCTTCTCTATTTTTATATTGAAAGATCTATTTACGATGATAAAATCAATGAACTAACACACTATGCACAAAACATTGTAAATGACAAATCAGTCTATCAAACAAATGAAGAGATGTTTTCAGGTAGCATTTTCTCTTTAAGCGTCGAAATCATTCACCTTAAAGAGAAAAATATTCAAACAAATGTTTATGAAAAAACAGAGAAAAAACATACTCAACTCACTATAATCTACCCATTTCAAACATCAACAAATAGTTATCTCAAGATTACAAAGGATATAACACCAACAAAACAACTTTTAAATAAAATTCTTCGATATATTTTCATTATTAATATTGCAGGATTTTTACTTGTAATTATTTATGCAATTACCCTCTCTAAAATGTTAATTGTTCCTATTACTACACTGAGTAAAAAGCTCTCAAATATGAATGAGCATCTTATGAAACCCATTAAGACCCAAGAACTCCCAATGGAATTTGAGCCTCTTGGAGAGACTATAAATAGGCTTATTTCAAGAATACAAAACTTTGTAAAATACCAAAAAGAACTTTTTATAGGAACTGCACATGAACTAAAAACACCCTTAGCAGTTATTAAACTAAAAAATCAAGTCACACTCATAAAAAAACGCACTCCAGAGGAGTACATAGAGGCGCTTAAGGTTACAAATAAAACAATAGATGAGATGAATATTATTGTCTCAAATATTTTAAATATTGGACGACAAGAGGGTGCTCAGCTTGACAAGCCTACAGAGGTGGATGTAATCCAAATTCTCAAACAAAAAGCAGATGATTTCAAACTCTTAGCAGCAAATGAACAAAAAGAGCTTAAGGTTGACTTACAACCAGATGGTTATATGGCTATGCTTCAAGTAAGCCTACTCAATCAAATAATACAAAACTTTTTACAAAATGCACTCAAATTTACACCCAAAGAAAAAAGTGTTACACTAAGAAGCCGCCAAGACGATTTTGGACTGCTTATAGAGGTAATTGATGAGGGATGTGGTATTGATGATGCTGTTGATCTGTTTGCGCCTTTTAAGAGGCAAGGAAATAAGTCAGGTGTAGGTCTAGGACTCTTTTTAGCGAAAAGTGCAGCTGATGCACTTGGCGCAAAAATTAGCATCAAAAACAGAACTGATGGAGTAGATGGAACAATAGCCTCTTTAGGCTTAAATTCACAACTTTCATGTATAATTAAAAAACAATAAAGCTTTATTTTGTTATAAATCGCTCACGTAATAACTTAAAGATAAAATATAAGGTTTTTAAATATGGCTTTAATCATAAATGAAGAGTGTATCGCATGTGATGCATGTCGAGAAGAGTGTCCAACAATAGCAATAGAAGAGGGAGACCCTATTTATTATATTGATCCTGATCGTTGTACAGAGTGTGTTGGTATCTATGATGAGCCAGCATGTATTTCAGTCTGTCCAGTTGATTGTATTGTCCCAGATAAAGATAATGTAGAGACAATTGCCGAGCTGCAGTTTAAATACAAAAACTTAGAACTAGAAGAGTAAATTTTGGCAAAAAGAGTAGCAGTCATAGATATTGGTTCTAACTCTGTTAGGATGGTCATCTATGAAAAAACTTCTCGCTTTGCTTTTCATCTACTTTACGAAGAAAAATCAAAAGTTCGCATAGCTGAGCATGCTTATAGTAATGGTGGTGAGTTACAAGAGCTACCAATGCAAAGAACTTTTAACGCCCTGCGTGATTTTGTGCAGATTGCACAATCTTTTCAAACAAGAAAGACACTATGTGTCGCTACTTCTGCCTTAAGAGATGCTCCAAACAAACAAGAATTTTTAAAGCGTGTCAGAGAAAAACTCAAACTCAACATTAAAGTAATTAGTGGTGAGAAAGAGGCATATTTTGGAGCAATAGCATGTGCAAATCTTTTACCAAAACAGAAAAATGCTCTCAGTATAGATATAGGTGGAGGTTCTACTGAACTTGCATTTATTGATGCAGACAATGTTTCTCAAACAACATCTTTAAAACTTGGTACAGTACGCTTAAAAGAGCTCTATTTTGATACGAATGACATTGATGGTGCCATAAAATATATAGACAAACAACTTCAAAATATTCCTGATGAAAAAATTGAGACACTAATAGGAATTGGAGGAACATTTCGTGCAATCTCAAACGCAGTCCTCTTACAATCAGACTATCCATTAAATAAACTTCATGCTTTTGAATACGAAAGAAAAGTTTTTGAAAAGTTTATTGATAAGGTACTAAAAAGTGATGAAAAAAAACTCAAAAACCTTTACATAGAGCAAAATAGATTTGATGTTATCAAACCTGGAACGCTCATTTTACAAAGACTACTAAAAAAACTTGCTATTGAAAATATTATTACAAGTGGTGTAGGCGTCAGAGAGGGAGTCTATCTTCAAGATCTTTTACGAAATTCAAAAGATAAATTTCCCCACAATTACAATACCTCTGTAAAATACATACTCGATGCACATGTTCAAGATAAAGCATTTTCAAACCAACTTGCGCAACTAAGTAAACAACTTTTTGATTTAACCGCACCCTATTTTGAAATACATCCGCAGTATCGAGTAAATCTTGCGCTTGCAGCAAAGCTTTATCCAGCAGGAAGAAGTATCCATTTTTATTCGCAGAACAAGCATACTTATTATCTTATTCAAACAGCTTTAGAGTATGGATTTACGCATAAAGACATTATGCTTATAGCAACACTTACAAGATATGCTAAAAATAAACTACCATCAAATTCTCATCTGAAAAAATATGCTGCACTCTTACCAAAACAAGATACGACAAAGCAGCTTAGTTTTTTACTTTCACTTAGTATTATTTTACTAAGTCACAGACCGAGAAATATTGACTTTAGCCTGCAATTTGAAAATGGAACACTCTATATAAATTCACAACGTAATCTCTATCTTGCAAAAGATGCGCTCAATAAACTCCATTGTGAGCATGAAAACTTTAAAGTAGTATTTAGTTAAAACTACTTTTAAAATCTTTGTCCCATTGTAAATTCAAAGTGTGCTACCTTATCACCTGATTGAGGGTTGATAGGGTTTGAGAACATTAACTGAATAGGTCCAACAGGTGAAAACCACTCTAATCCTGTACCATATCCCGCTCTTGCTATATTGTTTGTAATAAGATCCTCTCTTGTATTATCAGAAATAAATCCCCAGTCAAGGTAAGTTACAAGACGCATTTTTGCTTTAGGGAGCAGAGGAAAACTCAATTCTAAATTATTTGAAAATGTCTGCGTTCCACCAATTCTTCGTATGCCATTAGTAGTAGTCGCTTTTGGATCATATATCGTTGGAGAGAGAGAGTAAGATTCATATCCTCTAACACTACCAATACCACCCATATAAAATCTTTCAGCAAGAGGAATAAAACCATTGTTAATGATTGCATTGTATCTTGCTTTATATCTAAAAATTGCATCAAAACCAAGCAGATCACTCAGACCATAATACTTCGCAAATTTTGTTCTAGATTTTAGAAAATCTGCTTTCGCACCAAGTCCCGCTTTTTCAAAACTTTGAGAGAGAACAAATCCTTCACGAGGAAGATAATAATCATCGGTATTATCCCAGCTAACACTCATAGTAACACTACTTTTTGTGTAATTTTTCAAATAGTAAGTATCTGTAAGATTTGTATCTAAAGTATCTGAAAAATCATAAGAGTTTCCAGAGTACCCATAGCCTAGATAGCCGCTAATATGACGAGAAAACCTATGTCCGGTTCCAACTGTCACACCATCACTAAGAACTGTATAATCATTATAATCATATACAGAGTGATAAATGGAAAAATTACCGCTAAAGTCACTATCGTTTAGACGTGGATTAGAGATATTAAATGAATAGTTCTGCGTTGTCTGTGACTTTTCAGCTTTTACTCCAACATTAATACCACTTCCCCAAATATTTCTATCGTTCACGCCTACGCTAAGTAAAAGTCCACCATAACTTCCATATCCACCACCAAGTTGTATATTTCCGGTAGGTGTCTCTTTTACCTTAACAATCAAGTCCATAGTATGTTGGTCAATTCTCTTCTCTTCAATAGTATTACTTTCAAAAAACCCTAATCTTCCTAATGCATTTCGAGAATCTTTTAAATCTGTTAAAGAGAACATATCACCAGGTCCAAGATAGAGTTCACGACGAACAAGTCTATCGAGCGTTCTTGTATTTCCTGAAATAAGAACATTGCGTATTTTTACTTTATCACCAGGCATTACCTTAAAAATTACATCAACAGTTTTATCTTTTTTATTCTTTTTCAAGTCAGGAACAACCTGCACAAAAGCATAACTCATATCACCTATTGCTGTCTTAATCTTTTGGGAATCTGCTCTAAATTTTTTAATGTTAAACGTATCTCCAACTTTTAAAGAGAGCAATTTTGTAAGATTTTCATCTGCTATAACATGCTGCGTTTGGTAAATAGAAACTTTAGAAATTTTGTATGAATTTCCTTCTGAAATTTGATAACTCATATTGGCTGTATAATTATCAAAATTTACACGAACAAAAGGAGGATTGACCTTTGCATCCAAATAACCGTATTGCATATAGTAATCACGGATTCGAAGATTATCATATTCTAAGTCACGCAGGCTCATTTTTCCATCATTTCGACCCCAAAACCAACCCATCCACTGGTGTTGTTTATTTGCTATAACAGAGTTAAAATCACTAGGATCAAGACCTTTTACACCACTATATTGTAATTTTGTAATGGTTATCTCTTCACCTGGATTTACAACAAATGTCACTTTTATACTTCCATTTTTAAGATGTTTTGTCTCTATTTCAACAACAGAGTCAATTTTTCCTTTTTGCGATATAGCTTCAATAATACGTTTTTTTGCAGCTTCAAGTTTCTCTTCATCATAGAGTGTCCCTTTTTTTATCTGAACAACGCTATCCATAATATCTTTATCATCTTCTTTCCAGCCTTTAAGCTCTACTTGAGAAATAATTGCTTTTTCTTTAAAGTAAAATGTCAAAACTCCATCATTGAATTTTGTCCATATATCATTAAAGTAACCTTGATTAAAATAAATTTTAATCGCCTTATCAACATTTTCTACATTGATATTATCACCTTTTTCAAAAGGAAGCATTCGCAGGGCAACTGGCTCGGAGATGTGTACAAGACCATCAAAATTAATTTGTTTTACAATTTGTGCATAAAGATTAACACTAAAGAGTACAAGAAGTATAGATAAAAAGATTTTCATTAAAATTCCATATATAAAAATAGATAAAGATTTTACCCATTTGGAGGTTAATAGGAGGTAAAAAAATAGTATAATTATGAAATTAAAAATAAAGATGACATATGAATATAGGAATTATTGGTCTAGGACTTATGGGTGGCTCCTTAGCACTCTCACTTAAAAAGCTCGATTTTATTGATAAAATTGTTGGTTACGACCATAATGAAACACATAAAAAAGATGCAATAGAACTCGATCTCGTTGAAGAGATTGTTAGTTTTGAAACAATTAAAAAATGCGATGTTATCTTTTTGGCTATTCCTGTAAACGGAGTGATTGCAGCACTACAAAATATGCAAGATGTAGCAGATGAGACAACTATTATAGATTTAGGAAGTACCAAAGAAAAAATAGTCGCCTCAGTTCCGGCATGCATTCGTAAAAATTTTGTTGCTGCACATCCTATGACGGGTACAGAGAATTTCGGTCCAAAGGCTGCTGTAGAAGGTCTTTATGACAATAAAGTGGTTGTTTTATGTGACCTTGAAGAGAGTGGAGCAACACAGCGAAAAATTGCAAGAAAAATCTTTAAAGCACTTAATATGAAAAAGTATTTTATGGGCGCACATGATCATGACAGACATGCTGCGTTTATCTCACATATGCCTCATGCAATATCTTACTCTATTGCAAATACTGTACTCAGACAGGAGAATAAACATAATATTTTAGCTCTCGCTGCAGGAGGCTTTCGCTCTATGAGCCGCCTTGCAAAAAGCTCGCCATATATGTGGGAAGATGTCTTTGCTCAAAACAAAGAAAATCTCCTTGAGGC
>NZ_JALXBK010000029.1 GCF_026991475.1 Sulfurimonas sp.
CTTTTAAAACTAGCAAATGCAACTGAGACACATAGAATCCATACCTCTTTTGTTCAAACAGGAACAGCAACAGGACGATTGAGCTCAAAAAATCCAAACTTGCAAAATATTCCAACACGAACACCGCTTGGTGCTAAAATTCGTCAAGGGTTTATTGCAGGAGAGGGCAAAAAACTTATTGGTATTGACTACTCACAGATAGAGCTGCGTTTGTTGGCACACTTCTCTCAAGATGCGGTGTTAGTAGATGCCTTTAAACACGATAAAGACATTCATCTCCAAACTGCTATTATTCTCTTTGGTGAAGAAGAAGCGCCGGCAAAAAGAAGCATAGCAAAAACTGTAAACTTTGGACTACTCTATGGAATGGGACAGAAAAAACTCTCTGATACTTTGGGCATAACAACAAAAGAGGCAAAAGCAATTATAGAGAAGTATTTTGAATCTTTTCCTACAGTTAAAAGCTACTTTCGCTCTATTGTTGAGAGTTCAAAAGAGAAAGGCTACATCGAGACACTACTTAAACGCAGACGCTATTTTGACTACGAAAATGCAACACCGATGTTTCGTGCTGCTTATGAGCGTGAGTCTGTAAACTCTGTTTTTCAGGGAAGTGCATCTGATTTGATAAAACTGAGTATGAATAAAATTCACAGAGTCATAGAAGATGAGAACTTAAAAGCCAAAATGCTCTTACAGATTCACGATGAGTTGATATTTGAAGTTGATGCAGCTAGCGCTGATATGCTTGGTAAAAAGTTTCGTGGGATTATGGAAGGCATTATGGAGCTCAATGTTCCACTCAAAGCGAGCTTGAATATTGGTGACAAATGGAGTGAGTTAAAATAATGGAGTACAGATACATAGGTAGAAGCGGTCTGCGTGTGAGTCCCATCTGTATGGGGACAATGACATTTGGCACACAAACACCAGATGAGAAAGCTGTACCACTTTTTACGAAAAAATATCTCAAAATCTCCTGTGACGCAGTGCATGATGAGATTCTCTGTCCGATGGGCTAGAGTGTTTTACTCTTTTTTTGTAATGTTGTAGAGAAAAGAGAAGAGTTCTGCAACAGCCTTATACATTTCAGGTGGTACTTCTGTATCAAGTTCAACATTTGAGAGAAGTTCTACAAGATTTTCATCCTTTTTTAGTGCTACGCCATTTTCTTTTGCTATTTGTATGATTTTTTGAGCAGTTTTTCCTTCGCCCTTTGCTGTTACCTTTGGTGAGTTGTCTTTTGTCTGCTCATATTTGAGTGCTACTGCTTTTTGTTTCATGCTTTTACTTCAAATCCCATTGCTAAATTATCATATACCATTGCATCATACATTGTTTTTTTACCTTCAACAAAACGTATCTCTTTTGGAATGATTGCTGCGTTTGATAGCTGTTTCTTGAGTATATGCATATTGTCTAAAATAAGCGTTTTTAATGTTTGACTCTCTGTTGTGATGTTCATTGTAAGTTGATTCTTTTCAAAGAGTGCTAAACGTAAATCAATTGCTCCATACTCTTGGAGTTCGAGATGAATATCACATAAAGAGGTCTTGTTTTTCATCTGTTTTATATTTATTTCTCCCTCCTTTAGAACATCCCATGAATAGGGCAGATAAAATGAGGCTGCGTTTGAGAGATGTGAAACAAGTTGGCTGTAATCTATGATAAGGTTAAGTTTATCAATATGTTTAAGTATCTCCTGTGATTTTGCTGAATTTAATCTATTTGAGAGTTCATCATGTGTTTTTGAAAGAAGTGCTTTGAGGTCATTTGAGAGTAACTCTTTTGGATTGCCATTTTTTTTGAGCTGATTTTCTAGTAAAATTCCCGTCATTTTTAGTTTGGAGTGTAGCTCTTTTGGATTTATATCTTTTACATCTGTAAGCATATTTTGGAGAGTTTTTTGTAACTGTGGTGCTTGCTTATTTTGTTTTAGTAGTTGTAGCAGTGCTTTGATGTCAGGCGTTGCGTTTGCAAGTGATTTAAGTGTTGGATTGTTTTTAAGTAGTGACAAGAGTATGTTGTTTTGTTCTTCATTAGTAGTACTGTTTTGTTTTAAAATAGAACTAAGTAGCGTACTTAAATCTTTTACTTGCGTGAGTGTTTGTAGTTGAGCAGGTGAAGCGGATTTAAGTGCAAGTGCTAATGCTTTGTTTGTGCTTGGCATTAGTAATTTTAAATTTTTTTCTGCGATTTGTGTTGAAGAGTGTATCATAGGAAAGAGTTTAGCATACTTTAGTATAATACGCAAAAAAATAAGAGATGAGATATGAACGAAAAAATAGAAAATATATTGACAATATGGCATAAATACTTTGAAGATGAAACAAACCAGTATTCGGAGTTTGAACCTTCCGATATTGAATACTTTGTAGGGTGTATGCTTTACAATCACTTTGCATTTTCAAAAGCACACCACAATCTAAAAACTATGGATTTAAGTTATGACTTTTTGTCCTCATGTGGAGAGTATTATGAAGAGTTTGAAAAAGAGATAGCTTCCATAAACTTTGAAAATGAGGAGCAAGCTTTAGTATTTTTGCAAGAGTACATCCAAACTTCAAAAGCCAAATATACAAAGCCAGAACTCTATTTGCTTGAGAGAATGGAGTACCATGTAAACGCAATGGCTGCGCGTTATGAGAAAGAGGTTGATGTAAAGAAAATAGACTTTGAAAATCCACTCTTAAGAAAATAGTATGAAAAAGTATCTTATTAGTGCATCTCCCTCTTATTTTCAACTGCGAAAATATATGCCAGATTTTGCACTTTATCGTGACAAAGAGAGTGAAGATTATGCTTTTAATGCCCAGAATTTTATACAGATGTGTAAACCCATAAAATCACTCAAAGCTTTTTTACATCAAGATTATAAACTTGCACACTCTCTAAACGCAGCAGGTGTGCATTTGACATCAACACAATTTGATGCAATACAAAAGGCAAAAGCACTTGGTTTAGAGGTCATAATAAGTACACATACGCATGAAGAAGTTCTTAAAGCAGAAGAATTGGGTGCAGATTATGTAACATACAGCCCTATCTTTTGTACTCCCAACAAGGGCGAGCCAAAGGGTGAGCAAGATTTAAAAACTTTATGCACGAAGAGCAATATGAAAATTTTTGCACTTGGCGGTATAATTTCACAAGAACAAGTAAATGCACTTGAGGGATGTGGTGCGTATGGCTTTGCATCTATTCGTTATTTTTTATAGTAACTACTTTTATAGTAACTTACCTGCCAAATACCCTGAAGCAAAGCTCCATTGTAGGTTGTAGCCTCCGCATGGTCCATCAAGGTTCATAACTTCGCCACAGAAGTAGAGTCCTTTTATAAGTCTGCTTTGCATTGTTTTTGGATCTATCTCTTTGAGGCTGATGCCGCCTCGTGTAATCATTGCCATTTTAAAGCCATCGTGTCCGTTTACAGTTAAGGGTGTCCATGCAAGAAGAGAGATGAGTTTTGAGCGTTTTTTTCCATCAACTTTTTTATATTTGATTGTTGTATCAATTTTTGCAAGATTACAAATCTCTTTGCTAAGAGCTAAGGGAAGGAGGGTAGATACAAGTTCTAGAGCATTAAGTGAGGGATTGTTTGCTAGCTCTTTTTTAAAATGTTTTTGAATCTCCTCTTCATTTTTTCCCTTTGTGAAATTTAATAGTAGCGGCACTTCACCATATTTTTTGAGTAGGGGTGTAATTTCGCGTGCAAAGTCAAGCACAACTGGCCCGCGTATGCCATGATTTGTAAATATTAAATCCCCTTTAGCTCGTAGTTTTTTATGCTTTTTTAAATCTACTCGCAGTTCTACTTTTGCTATGGTGTCGGCTCGACAGTTTTTGACCCACTCCTCTTTTGTACGCAGGGGCATCATGGCAGGAGAGAGGTCAGTTACTTTGTGTCCAAGCTCACTTGCAAGGTTGTAGCCATCCCCCTCAGCACCTAAAACAGGGTATCCAAGCCCACCTGTCGCTACGATTACATTGGCTGCGTTTAGCATATTGTCTTGAGTCTTGACACCGCTGACATGTTCGCCTATAAGTAAAATTCGTTCAACTCTTTGATTGCACAGAGTTGTAATGCCTACTCTTTGCATCTCTTTTTCGAGGGCTTCTATGATAGTAGTAGCAGAATGAGAAGTTGGAAAAACACGAAAACCATCAGGGGCATGGGTTGCAACGCCTATCTCATCCATAAAAGTGACAAGGGCTTTGTTGTCAAACGCAGCGAGTGCATCTTGCATAAAGCGTCCATCACGCCCAAAGTGTGCCATAAAATCTTCATTGCTCAAAGTATTTGTAAGGTTGCATCTACCGCCACCCGTTGCTTTGAGCTTGGAGGCTATTTTGGAAAGTTTTTCAAGGAGTAAAACTTTTTTACCCTCGCGTGCTGCTACTATTGCCGCTATTATTCCAGCTGCACCACTTCCTACAACAATAAGGTCATAATTATCACTATTCATACCGTTATTTTAGTATAATTGCATTAATGAAAACTTATTATGGCGATAGAGAGAAGTGTTACAAATGTTATAGACCCAAAAGTTCGTGTATGTGCGGGCATTGTGAAGATATTCAAACGCAGACAAAATTTGTGATTTTGATGCATCCAAAAGAGTTTAAAAAGGTCAAAAACAATACAGGACACTTTACACACCAAAGCTTGAAAAATTCAGAGCTATTTATAGGTATTGATTTTTCAGAGCATAAACGCATAAATGAAATTATTGCTTCGCACGACAGCTACATTCTTTTCCCTTCTCCAAACGCAGTGAACCTGACAAATGAGTACCCTAAACGTAGCGATAAACCACTGGCAATTTTTCTTATAGATTCGACATGGGCATGTACAAAAAAGATGTTTTGTGAGAGTAAAAATCTAAATTGTCTTAAACATATGAGCTTTACAACAATAAAAACTTCACAATATGAGATAAAAGAGCAGCCGAATGAGAATTATCTCTCAACTATAGAGTCTACTTTGGTTGTTTTGGAGTTGTTAAACAAGTGGGAGATAGAGCAGATACAAGAGAAGCAACTTGAAGGATTTTTGAATCCTTTTAAAGAGATGATAGCGTATCAAAAAAATCTCATAGTAAACCCAAAGAGTAATGCTGTGAGATTTAAAAGATATAGCTAAATTTTTATGCGTTTGCTACTGATTTAGCCCACTCTTCTGTTACTAAGTGGAGTTGTTCATTTGGAACTTCTAAGAAGTTAATCTCAAAGCTGTCTTCAAATTCACAAATCCCAATACTTCGAGGACGAACAGCCAAAATTTTACTTGTTGGAAGCATTTTTCCAAAACAAAATACTACATTTTTTGCAGCTTTAATTTCTGGAGCTATTACACCATCTTTTATAGCACTTGTATGCTCATAGTGATCAAATACAGCTATCTCTTTTGCTACAGGATGTTTCTCTATAAGTGCCTGAAAATGTCCGACAATCTCATCTACATTTTTGTATGTAGTCTCTTTTTTCTCAATCACAAGAGAAAATACAGGGTATTTATCCATTAAAATAGTCTTTGTCATATCTTTTAATCCTTTTAAATTATATACGAAGTATATCTTATAGTTATTATAAAAATATTATATACTAATATTACTTTGGAAATATAATTGAGCCAAGACGAACCATATTTGAGCCACACTCTATAGCAAGCTCAAAGTCGCCACTCATTCCCATAGAACAGATTGTTGCACCTTCTAGTTGTTTATAAATTCTATGTGCTGTTAAAAAACTCTCTTTAACAACTTCTTTGTCTTGGCTATGTGCGCCAATACTCATAACGCCTTTTAGGTTAATATTTGGACACTCTTTTTGGATTGTATTATAAATATTGATGGCATCTTCTGGCATAACACCATGTTTGCTCTCCTCTTTTGCTGCATTTATATGTAGCAGACAATCAAGCGTCATCTCTTTTGCTAAAAGTTTTTTTTGTAACTCATTTGCCAAATCCAATGAATCAAGTGCCTGAAAAAGGCTAGGATTGATTGTAAGAAGATTATTTATTTTGTTTTTTTGTAAGTTTCCAATAAAGTGCCACTCAATAGGTAAATCTTCAAGCTCTTTTGTCTTTGCTTTAAGGTCTTGTACTTTGTTCTCAGCAAAAGCACGCTGTCCAATTTTGTAAAGTTTTTCAATATCTTCACTTGTAGAGTATTTACTCACCGCAACGATTTTTACAATGTGATGTTCACTCACTTTAAGTCTCGCCGCTTCAACCCGTCTAATAACATCATCTATATATAATTTATACTCTAATTCATTCATTTTTTATCCTACTAATCTATTTATATCATTAAAAACGCCAAGTCCCATAAGTCCAACAAGGATTACCCAGCCTGCTATTGTAAGGTTTATGACAATTTTTTCATTTGGTTCTCTTCTAAAAAATAGCTCATAAAGATTAAACATTATATGCCCACCATCTAATGCTGGAATAGGTAAAAGGTTTAGCACTCCAAGGTTTACAGAGATAAGTGCCGCAAAGAAAAGTACACTCATCCAACCTGAAGCAGAAGCATCGGAGGTAAGTTTGACAATGGAGATAACACCTCCCATCTCTGATGCTGGCACATCGCCAACTATTAGTTTTTTAAGCCCTGTAAAGATGAGTGTTGAAGCAAAAATAGTCTGATCAGTTGCATATTTGAATTTTTCTACAATGCCAAGTTTTTGTTTTTTCATAACACCTGCTGCAGAGATTCCTATCATTTTGCGTTTGACACTTTCTCCATACATATCTTTTGCATCTTCAAGTTTTGGTTTTAGTGTGATTTGTTTAAGGTATCCTGCTCTATTTACATCAAGTTCAATGTTTCCTGAAGCAGAAGAGATCATCTCTGCCATCTTTTTCCATGTTTGTATTTTTTTACCATTAATGGAGATGATGGTGTCGTTTGACTCTAAACCAGCTACAAACGCAGGAGAATCTTTTACCACTTGACCAACTACTGGTGCTAAAGTGCTAGGATTACCAAGAGCAATTCCAAAGTAGAGAATAAACGCAAGTACAAAGTTTGCTAAAGGTCCAGCTAAAAGTATGAAAATTCTTTGTAGTGGCGTTTTTGTATTGTAGCTGTCTGCATCATAATTTTTTTTGCTAGGGTCTGAATCATCTTGCCCTTTCATACGAACATAGCCACCAAGAGGAATGGCTGAAATACTCCACTCTGTGTCAAAGGCATGAAAAGTAAAAAAGCGTTTACCAAAGCCTATGCTAAAGACTTCGATATGTACGCCCATAAGACGAGCCGCTGTAAAGTGACCGAGCTCATGAAAGAAGATAAGCCCTGAGAGAACGAGGAGTGCAATTATATAGCCTGTCATTATTTGCTCTCCCTTGTGATGGCATTTTTAAATTCCCAAAGATACTCTGCTCCAGAGTAAACAGTAAGGATGACTGCAAACCAAAGTAGAGCAGTTGCAAATGGCCAGTGCATAAGTAAAAAACCGATGGCTATCATCTGTCCGACTGTTTTTACTTTTCCTGCCCAAGAGGCTTTTACACTAATGTTTTCACTTACAGCAACAGTGCGAAGTCCTGTGATAAAAAGCTCACGAACAATGATGATGTAGATAGCCCAAGGTGAAGCATCACCCATAACCATCAGTCCCAAAAACGCAGCGAGTGTGAGCATTTTGTCAGCGAGTGGGTCAAGGATTGCTCCAAGCATTGTCATTTGATTCCA
>NZ_JALXBK010000030.1 GCF_026991475.1 Sulfurimonas sp.
AATAAAGCTTTCATACCAAAAATGGGTGTTATTAAGATGCCAAATGGTATGGGTTTTACAATGCCAGGTTGGAATTTAGATGCAGCTGAACGAGGACTTGATAAAAAACTTGTATTAGAGCGTAATATGGGTTTAATGTTCTCTGGGCGTGATATTGGTTTTGGCAATAATGGAAAAGTGAGTGGTTTTGAAATGGGACACGAACATGCTTGGAAAGGTTTTGGTTATGATGTAATGATTGCTAACCAAGCTGGACGAAGTGCTGCTGTTACAAATGCAAAAGAGGGTAATGGAAACTCTTATGCAATCCGTGGAATGTTTGACTGGACAGAACTTTTACATGTAGAAGCATCTTATGCACTCTCAGAAAATGCAGGAGGGATTAAAGGACAAACAACTTATAAATATGACCCTACTACAGGAACAGTTCCTGGAACTATACTTACCAAAGACACAGAAGACTACTCTCTTTATACACTTGGTTTTGATTCAAGTTTTATGAATGGAGCAAATGTAAAAGCTGAATATATTAGTGCACATAATATTAAAGGTAAAAAAGATTATGATGAAAACACACTCACTGCAAGTGCACAGTATGCTATCAACGACACTTTTGAGCCAACCATCAAACATATTCAAGCTTCTGCTGCAAAAGGAACTGGAGCTTCTACTTACAATTTAGGAAATACCTATGTAGGTGTAAATATCTATTTGAACCCATTTAACAACAAAATGGATAGAAATTCTAAAAGAAATCGTAATGCACACAAACTTGTACTCAACTATATCATAGCTTCTGGTGATAAAGACAAATTTGCTGGTCTAGGTGGATATAAAGACAATGCATGGATTATGCAATGGCAAGTAAAATTTTAAAATCAAATTTTTAAACATAAGGATTGCGCTTTGAAGTCACTTTTACTAATTATTTTACTTGTAAACTCTCTTTTCTCCTTTGACTATAAACTTCACCCAAAAGAGGTCAGTAAAAATATTTACTGCTTCTTTGGATTAGCTCAAGTGATGGATAAGCGTAACAATGGAAACATGTCTAACTCATGTTTTGTTAATATGGGGACCAGCTATCTTGTAATAGATAGTGGTCCTACATTCCAGTATGCCACGCAAGCATATGCACAAATGCAAAAAATCAAAAAACTTCGAGTCTCTTATGTTATAAACAGTCATGTTCATGATGACCACTGGTTAGGCAATGGTTTTTATAAAAAGCAGGGTGCACAGATTATTGGTCCGAGTAACTTTAAAGATCTTCCAAAAGCCAAAATCACACGAATGCAAAAAAGAATCTCTGAAAAAGCCTTTCAAGGCACAAGGCAAGTTTACCCTACGATTTTCGTTGATGGCAACAAAACACTACAGATAAATGGAGAAAAAGTTTTTATAAAGAGTGTAAACCATAAAGCACATACAGCAGATGATCTTTTCGTTTACATTCCAAGCCAAAAAGTCGTTTTTGCAGGAGATTTGGTTTTTAATGCAAGACTCCCCTCTTTGAGAGATGGAAACATTAACGGTTGGCTCACAGCACTCCAAGAGTTACGAAAAATGGATGTCAAATATATCATCGGAGGTCATGGAGAAGTTACAGATAAACGCAGCATAGATTTTACCTACAACTATCTTAACAAACTCAAACGCAGCCTTGTCAAACTCATTGATGATGGAGTAGGTATTGCAGATGCAGTAAACAGAGTTACGATGAAAGAGTATAAAGATGTACCTTTTTACAACTCTATCCATAGACAAAATGTAGAGAGTGCATATAGAACATTGGAGTGGGAAGATGAATAAAATAGTTTTAGTTTTACTAGCGAGTGCCCTGTCACTCTTTGCCTTAGAGTTTCACAACTATGAGGATGCACTTAAAATGCAAAAAAAG
The DNA here is from genome assembly GCF_026991475.1 of Sulfurimonas sp. Taxonomy (GTDB): domain Bacteria; phylum Campylobacterota; class Campylobacteria; order Campylobacterales; family Sulfurimonadaceae; genus Sulfurimonas. The sequence goes on from NZ_JALXBK010000030.1 coordinate 1,901, forward strand.
AGCGGCAAGATTATTATGATAGATGTTGTAAGAAGTGACTGTCACTACTGCCATAAGATGGATGCGCAAGTATTTAACGATGCTCAAATGTCCAAATGGATTGAACAGAAGTTCATCCCTGTCAAACTTGACTTAGACTTTGATGATCTTCCTCTGGGCATCAAAGTACACTTTACCCCAACTTTCTTTTTTGTTAACAAAGAACAGAAAATCGTAAAGACAATTCCTGGTTCTTGGAACATCCAAGATTTTAAAGATTTAAGCAAAAATATAAAATAAAGGCGCAAAGTATGAAAAAGTTTACACTCATTTTACTTAGCTTTTGTATTCTCTTATTTGCA
>NZ_JALXBK010000031.1 GCF_026991475.1 Sulfurimonas sp.
AAGCAAGTTTTGGCAAAATAGGTTCTAGTGCAATAACAGGATAACAAATATTCATCATCCCTGAAGAGTGCCCTATTATTATCTCCATTACAACCATAACGACAATCTCATTTTGTGCAACAATCTGTACAACGTTAGGGCTTGACTCTTTTGACTCAATTGTGGGATAAACTTCCATTACGGGTCCCCATGCCTCTTTAAGAGTACTCATCATAACTCTCAAAATCGTTTCAAAAAGACTTAACTCAATATCTGAAAATTCTCGTGTTGCATCAAAAGGTTCGCCTTTGCCCCCTAAAAGTCTATCAAGCATTGGAAATGCAATAGATGGATTTATCTCTATAATTCCACTTCCTTCAAGAGGCTTGAGAGAAAAAACATTGAAACTTGTAGGGTTTGGTAAACTCATTAAAAATTCACCATAGGTCATCTGATCAACAGAGTGCAGTTGTATTTCAACTATTGAACGCATTATTGAGGATATTTGCGAAGCTAGACTTCTTGCCATCTTATCATGAACACCACGAAAAGCACGCAGTTGTTCTTTTGAAACTCTATTTGGTCGCTTAAAATCATAAAGAGTTACTTGACGTTGAGGAAGCAGTGCATCTTCACTACTTTCAAGTACATCTTCTCCTTCATCTTCAACAACATCCAAAAGAGCATCAATCTCTTCTTGTGAAAGTATATCTGCCATTTTACGCTCCTATACTCTCTCGTATTTTTTGAATAACCGATTTGTGTATCTGTGAAATTCTCGACTCAGTAATATTAAGTATATTACTTATCTCTTTTAAAGTCAACTCTTCAAAATAATAGAGTTGAATTATCATCTGCTCTCTCTCTTTATAGGCTGATAGCACCTTTTTTATTACACTAACTAACTCTTCTTTTTCTATAGCAGCTAATGCCGCCCCCTCATCGCCTACATGTAATTGATCATGTAGAGGCATAACAGTATAGATACAAGAAGCAATTCGTGCATCATGTACTTTTGCAACACTTTCGTCTAATCTTTGCGCCAACTCTTCGTCACTTGGTTCTTCATCATGAGTGAGCATATGTTCTTGAACAATGTAATCAATAGATTTTACAAGTTTGCGACTCGAACGGCTCAATATATCTAAACTACGAAGATAATCAAGCATGGCTCCATAAACTCTTTTTTTTGCATATCCCCAAAAGGAGTCATTAAGTGTTTCATCATAACGTCTTGCTAATTTAATAAGCTCTTCAGTACCAATCGCTGACAAATCTGAAAAATCAATAGAACTTGGAAGACGCTCTTTTAAACGATATGCCATAGCTTTAACTGCCGGCAGATACTGAATTGCAAGTTCATCTTCTTTATGTTTCAAATCTTGAACATAGGCATTGACAATCATAATTTTTGTCCAGCTCTATCTTCTAAATTCATTTTTGCAACTACATCTGTTATTTTACAAGCGGAGTCAATAAGCTTTTCACGCTTATTTATCTCTTTTACAAAATAATCTAAATCATTTTCATGCATATCTTTTGGGAAATTATATGACTTGGCAACTATTGTTCGATAGTATAGAGCAATAATAATATGTGAAAAAAGATAAAAGAATATCGTAATTAAAAAAGTATATGTCAGTAATCCGTCAGCATCCATAGATTTTAAGATACCAAAAATAACACCTATGAAAAATCCCAGAACAGTAAAGAAATATACAAAATTTTCTCCAAGCATCAACTACCCCACCATTGCCTTAAAAATGATCAATTAATCTTTTAAAGAGACCAGAAAGTCCACTCTCATTTGAAGTAACTAGCACATTACGTTCCAGCTTAGCTGCAATTTTTTTCATAATATTTTGCATATCTTTTGTCACAGCAGAAGATGGATAACTTGCACAAAAGAGTGAACGCTGTTTAACAGAAGATGAAACTTTTACATCTTCATTAATTTTTCCTAAAAGTTTTAAGTCCAAATTACCACCAATATTTGCCTTTGCAACTTTCTTTATCTTTTCAAATACTCCTACAGCCTCTTTTTCACCCTTTACCTGATTCATAATAACACTCACATCATCTCGTAATGCTGCAATAGTCTTGATGGTTGCATACGCATCTGTAATTGCAGCAGGATCGGGTACAGTTACCACTATAACATCATCTGCTGCGTTTAGAAACATCTGTATATGTTCTCCAATTCCTGCACCTGTATCTATAATCATCACATCAAGTTTATCAAGGACTTGTGCTTCTTCCATAAAACGCTCAAAAAGAGCCATATCAGAGTATTTTAGTATTTCATCACCGCTCTCACCTGGAATTAAAATAAGATTTCTTGTAATAGGAATAAGAATATCACTTACTTTTGCTTCGCCTTTGAGTACATGCAAAATATTTTTTTTGATTTTAACATTAAACATTACATCAAGATTGGCAAGACCGATATCTGCATCGAAAATACCCACATTTATTCCCTGTTGAGAGAGCATATATGCCAAATTTGAGCTAATTGTACTTTTTCCAACTCCGCCTTTTCCACTAGTAATAGCTATAAAGCGTGTCTTTTTTGACTTTTTCTTAGCATTTGAAGCAACAAGCTCTTCAAGCTTTTCGGCCTGATGTCCCATCATGCTTTACTCCTGTTAAATCCATGGAGTAAACATTCTATCAAAAAGTCATTACTCGCACAAACCAAATCTTCTGGTACTTCTTGACCTACAGAAAAATAACTTATTGGTTTTTTCGTTTCGTAAGCGAGGGAAAAAATATTTCCAAAACTCATAGTTTCATCCAATTTCGTAAACATTAAAGTATCTATACCAAGCGTTTCAAAGTTATCATAAGTAATTTTCAGATCTTCATACTTAATAGAACTTGGCATAACAAGGACAACATCAACACTGTAATCTGTTTGGTTACCATTTAAACACTCATAAATCTTCTCAATTTTTCCCTTATCGTAAGGACTTGAACCCATAGTGTCGATTAAAATATAGTCACAATATTTCAAAGAGTCCAATGCATTTGAAAATTCTGGAGGGTCAACCACAGTCTCAATTCCAAGCTTCATCATTCGTGCATACTGCATCAGTTGTTCTAGTGCGCCAATTCTGTAAGTATCTAGAACAACAAGCCCCACTTTATATTTTTTATCAACTAGATAGGAGTACCTTGCAGCAAGTTTTGCAATAGAAGTTGTCTTTCCAACTCCCGTTGGACCAACAAGCATAATCACTTTTTTTCTTCCAACATTTAATGGTCTCTCTTTTCGTATGGGAACCATTTTTCGTAAAATTGTTTGAAAATAGCGTTTTACAGTTGTAGAGTTCTCTCTCATTTTAAGCGGCATATGCTCTAATGTCACCTGCATTAAACTATCAAGATGATCTTTATTCATACCACTTTGTAGGGACAAACGATAAATCTCTGCAAATTCAGGTGGTATCTGGCTCTCAATATCTGGAGATTTTTCATCCCAAAACATATTTTGAATGATTTTCACTTTATCTGTCAGTTTATTTATCTCATTTTTTATCTCTTTAAGCTCTTTAGGCTCTGCGGATAGTGTAGTCTGATTAGTTTGACGTTCATAAAGTGTATCATCACCTTGTGTTACATCTGAAATTTTAGATATTTGTCTCGCTGCGTTTGAGATATCAAATAAAATTTCTTTACTCTCTTTTTCCAGCTCTTTTTTTTCAAATACTGGTTTTTGCATCTTCTTTTTATATGAAAATGGCAAATCTTTTTCATCAATACCTATCACTATTTCATAAAGAGCAGTGCGACCAAGTGCCTTTTTTTGAATCTCTTTGGTTTCAATAAGCATTCCCTCATCGCCTATTTCCATTTTTGCTTTTTTAAGTGCTTCAGAGGGAGTTTTTCCTGTAAATGTCAATATTTTCATTTATGAAGCCCTGCTAATGGTATAACTACACTTTCTCTTTGCGACCAATGTACATGTGGGATGGTCAATTTCTCTGTTTTTATCACTCTATTTTCGAAAAATATAATATCCAAATCTAATGTCCTTGGTGCATTTGCAAAACTTCGTTTTCGTCTAAACTTCTTTTCTAAGCGCATTAAATATGCCAAAAACTCTTTTGGCTGCATCGATGTCTTTAAAACTATAATTGAGTTAAAAAAATCCTCTTGCTCCACATAACCAAATGGAGGGTTTTTTAAAATCAACGAAGTTTTAAGAAGTGCAACTCTCTTATCTCTTTGTATCCAAAAGTAAAGGTGTTCAAATCGACGACGGACATCGCCAACATTTCCACCTATACCCACTACAACTTCATATCTATGGGATGTTTTTGTAAAATCTGTACAAGGAAAATGCACTCCAGAGTAAATCTCTAACTCTTTAGATAGACTGCGTTTAATGTACATTTTACTAAAACTCCATTTATCTATGCAGGTTGTTGTGCTGTTTGAGCTTCTTGTGCAGCTTTAATTTCATTCATAATTTGAAACATTCCCATCATTGCTAAATGGTAGCCAAATGGACCAAATCCAACAACAGATGATGTACATACTGGCGCTATCATATTTTCTTTTCTAAACTCTTCACGACGGTTAATATTACTAATATGTACTTCAATTGCAGGAAGGTTAACAGCTGAGATAGCATCACGAATAGCAATAGAAGTATGTGTATATGCCGCTGCGTTTATAACGATACCATCTGCATCACCATAGCACTCTTGAATTTTATCTACAAGTTCACCCTCAAGATTACTTTGAAAAAATTCAATCTCTACGCCATTTTGCGTTGCAACTTCCTTCATTTGAGCGTGGATTTGCTCTAATTTCATTGGACCATATATATTTTGCTCACGAACACCAAGCATATTCAGATTTGGACCTTGAATTACTACTATTTTCATTTTGAACCTTTTTTAAATTTTAGAAAGCTATTTTATCTAAAATTATATTAAAAAAAGTTGCAAGAGTTTAAAATTTAACTATTTCTTTTGTTTAATATCTTTGTTAGCTTAAGTTATTAAAATTAAAAAGTGTATAATCTCATATAAAATTTATATATAAAGACTAAAATATGCAGATTATTTCTCCAAATTACATTTTAACACCCGATGTTTTACTTACTGAGCAATCAGTTGCGTTTGATAAAACCATACAAAAAATCGCACCATTAGAAGAGCTTCAACAAGAATTTCCTCAAGCAGAGCATATACAATTAGAAAAAAATTCACTTCTTATGCCAGGGCTTATTAATGCCCATGTGCATATAGAGTTTTCTGCGAACAAAAACCATCTTAGCTATGGAGATTTTCTCAACTGGCTCTATAGTGTAATCGAAAACAGAGAAAATCTCATCAACGGATGTGACCTCTCTTGTATGGATAACGCAATAGATATGATGCTTGCAAATGGAATCACCTCTTTTGGTGCTATCAGTTCACATGCAATGGACTTAGAAGCGTGTGCAAATGCAAAACAAAATATCGTCTTTTTTAATGAACTCATAGGTTCCCAAGCATCAATGGCAGATGCACTATTTACCGATTTTCTCTCCCGTTTAGATGCTTCTAAAACAATAAAAAGAGAGAACTTTTACCCTGCGGTAGCCATCCATTCACCATACTCTGTCCATCCAATACTTGTTAAAAAAGCACTCGAGATTGTAAAAAATGAGAAATTAAAACTCACAGCACACTTTATGGAAAGTCAAGCGGAGAGAGACTGGCTTGACTCAAGCAGTGGAGATTTTAAAAAGTTTTTTACAGAGTTACTTAAACAAGAGAACTCTGTTACTGACTCAAAAGAGTTTTTAAGCTATTTTGAGGGCTATGAAACGCTTCTTACGCATGCCGTTGAGACAAACGAGGAAGAACTTGAAACTATCAAACACAACAAGCACACCATTATCCACTGTCCAATCTCTAACAGACTACTTGGCAATAAAACACTCAATATCAAAGCACTCAATGATAAAGATATCCGATGGATAGTTGCAACAGATGGACTTAGTTCAAACTACAAACTAGATCTCTTTGAAGAGATGAAAATATCGCTTTTTATGCACTCAAGCGCACCACTCCTAAAATTTGCACAAGAACTTATCAAAGGAGTAACTATAAACGCAGCCGATGCACTTGGACTCAATGCAGGAGAAATAAAAGAGGGAAAAAATGCAGATATGCTTGTACTTGACCTTAACAATACGCCAAATGATGAATTAGCAATTCATTTACTACTACACCGTTACAATATTTCAAAAGTTTTTATAAACGGTAAACTTGAAAAAGGAACACTATAAATGGAATTTCTAAAAAAACTCATCTCTCCAATAACAGGAACAATTAACTATATACAAGACCATTTCAAGGCGATGCTATTCATCTTGATTTTGATACTTATTTTTGCTCCAGCAAGTGAAGACAAACTCTCACAATGTAATCTTGAAAAGATTACTCTTAGCGGTCCTATAATGGATTCAACTGAGGTTGTTTCACAAATAAACAAAGCAGCTAAAAATAACAATGTAAAAGGTGTGCTGTTTTGTGTGGATTCACCAGGTGGTGCCGTTGCTCCTTCTGTTGAAATTTCTATGGCAATAAAACGCTTAAGAGCTAAAAAACCTGTTATAGCCTATGCAAAAGGAACGATGGCTAGTGGAAGTTACTATGCAAGTATCTGGGCAAATAAAATAATTGCAAATCCAGGAAGTATGGTAGGAAGCATTGGTGTCATTATGGAAGGAGCAGATTTGAGCGGTATTATGAAAAAAATCGGTATCAAATCACAAGTTGTAAAAGCAGGACTTTACAAACAAATAGGAACACCAGATAGACCATGGAAGAAATATGAAATAGCAGAGCTTAACAAGGTTATAGATGGGACTTACAATATGTTCACAAAAGATGTAGCCGATGCAAGAGGATTAAATATTAAAAACAGAAATTCTTTCGCCAATGCACATATTTTCACAGCAGCACAAGCGAAAAAAGTTGGACTTATTGATGCTCTAGGCGTAGAGTATGATGCAAAAACAGCACTCGCCAACCTTGCACATGTAGCACACCCAGTATGGAATAAAGAAGACAAATTTGACAAACTTATGAAAAAACTTGCTGCTTCGAGTGCAGTCGTTTTAAATACCTACTTTCCAGCGCTTACACTCCGCTAAACGCAGTTACAGAACTAAAGTTCTGTAATGCTAATCACTTTATCACTATTTTCAAATACTCTTTTAACTCTATCTTGCCATAACTCTCCAAAAAGCTTTTTCTCATCAGCAGAAGCTGCACCTGAGAGGATTTTTTGCATCAGTGGCATCATCTGAGGGTCTGCAGGAACACTGTTTGGATTATAATTAACATCAACACTTTTCCCATTGCTTACCCGTGTAAAACGTGCAGATGAATTTATATCAGCATTAAAATGCATCAAAGAGTGACGCGCAAATTTACCACCTAAACCCTTGAAACCACTTTTATCAGTAGCACCTGTAATATGAGAAATCACATTCCCGACAACACCAGCAACACCATCTGAAACATCCTCTACAAAAGAGACATCTACATCACCACGAATCAAACGCTCATTTGGATAGAGCAGTTTCATAGCCTCACTTGTCATTAGATAAGCACCAGCGACGGTCGGACAACTATGCCCTGCAGATTTTACTACATCTTTATAAGATATTTCATACTCACCATTTTCAAAAGCACCAAGAATGGCAGCTATAGGGTCAACTACTTTGAAACTTTCTATAGAATCATAAAATTTTGGATAACTCATTTGATTTTTTCCTTTTGTAAAACTTTTGCACGCACAACAAACATATCACTTTGCGCTTCAAATATATCATCAACTTCCAATGATGACAAAGCAACAACTTTTGACTCTTTTACAATTTGTGCAAAACCTTTTTTATTTTTATATTTTGGATTATTAGATTCTAGCATCTTTTTCAAGCTTAAGAGTTGATGTTGGGCAATATTAAGAGTTGTATCTATGGCTTGAGGAAATCTTTGTTTGAGACTAAGCATATCTTTTTCATACCCCTGTAGCTTAAAGGCAATGGTATGAGTGAAATCATTTTTGAGTTTAGTTATCTCCTCTTTTTTTTGCTCAAGAAGTTTCTCTACTGAGTGTTGTGCATAAAGATTTTTTAGATATAACACCGCTTGCTTGCGTGTAGCTATTTTGTTGCTTAAACGCTCTGTAAACTGCGTTGTTAGTCCGTCTAAAGAGAGATAGAGTTCATTTGTATCGGGAAGAATCATCTCCATAGCAGCACTTGGCGTTGGCGCTCTCAAATCTGCTACAAAATCACTAATCATCCAGTCTATTTCATGTCCAACTGCGGAGACTATAGGCGTTTTTGCATAAAAAATGGCATCTGCCACTATCTCTTTATTAAATGCCCATAAGTCTTCCAGACTACCACCTCCACGACCAATAACTATGATGTCATACTCTTTGGCATCAGCAATTTTTATGGCATTTGCTATGCTGGACGCTGCACTCTCTCCTTGAACTAATACATCATAAATATCTATCTCCAAAGCTCTATATCTTCTGTTTGCAACACGCAACATATCTTGCAAAGCAGCTCCTGTTTCAGAAGTAATGAGTGTAATTTTAGATGGAAATTGTGGTAGTGACTTTTTTCTTTGAGTATCAAAATAGCCTTGATTTGAGAGTTTTAATTTGAGTTGTTCATAAGCAACTGCCAATGCACCCTGCCCCGATGGCTCAATAGAAAAACAGTTTATCTGGTATGCACCACGAGGTTTATAGAGTGTTATAGCACCATCAATGACAACTTTCATACCCTCTTCAAGACGAAACTTTAGCTTTGAAGCATTCCCACGAAACATAACCGCACTTAAAGAAGAAGAGCTATCTTTTAGTGTAAAATATATATGTCCAGAGTTATGAAAGGTGATACGGGAGAGTTCACCCTCAACTAAAACACGAGAAAAACTCTCTTCTAAAAGAGACTTTATCTGTTCATTAAGGGCAGAAACAGTAAGTGTCATTAACATTTGTTACTTTTTACGAGCAATCATCAATGTAGAGATATCCATAGAAAAACTTTGAGAATGCACTATTTCAAATCCTGCTTTTTCAAGTTCTTTTTGCATACCCTGAATAGTTACAAAACTCTCTATAGAATCAGGTAGATATGTATAGGCTTCCAAATTTTTAGAAATTGCAGCACCTACATATGGAAGAATTTTATGCATATATATATCACGCAATTTTTTGAGTAGGGTTTTATTCTCATCTTTCATAAATTCCAAAATAACTACAAGGCCATTTTGTTTAAGTGCACGGTTAAACTCATAAAAAGCTTCTTGACGCTCAACAACATTTCTTATGCCATAAGTAATACTAAGTATATCTGCTGTAGCGTCTTCAAGTGGAATATCTGTCGCTTTTGAGATGTGATAATGAAAATCTGGAAATTTTTGACGTGCAACATCTACCATACCATTTGACGGATCAACACCTATAAGTTCATCAATAGTAATATTTGCTTTTTGTGCCTGTTTTTGCCAGTATCCCATCATATCACCTGTACCACAGGCTACATCTATTATTCTGTCAAGTTTGTTTTGCCCATAATAATTAAATGCCAAATCACACGCTTTTTTTCTCCATGAAATATCTACACCCATACTCATTACACGGTTTGCAGTGTCATAAGTTGGTGCAATATCATCAAACATTGAGACTATTTTCTCTTGTTTTTGTTCACCCTCTTGCTCTAAAATACTCATTAATTTATATCCTTTTTTTCATCCATACAATTATATCTTCACTCTCTTTATTCACATTTAAAAATTCAAATTTCTCTGTATCAAAACTTATAACTTCACTACCACCAAACGATGGTGCTATATAGCAGAGTTCATAATCCACAATATCACGAACAAGTGCATACATTTTAGAGCTTCCCTCTATCATAATATTTTTATAGTTCTGAAGTATTTGCAAACTATTTTCAATATAGACTTTTCTATTAGCAACATGAAAAAGAGGAATAGTCTCATCAAACTCTTTTGAACGAGAAAGTATCAAAACATCAGGAGCTTTACCATCCACAAGACGTGCATCAAGTGTTGGTCTATCTTCTCGAACCGTTCCACCACCAATAACAAGTAAATCAGATACATCACGCATCGCATGAACATCTCTTCTTGATTTTTCTGAACTAATCACACCACCATTGGTTGTACCATTAAGTCGTTGCGCCCATTTAAAAAAAACAAATCTATTTTCCAAAGTTTTATTAAATGGCAGGAGTAGTGCAGCAGACTCTTTTTGTAAAATCTCACTATAAACCATACAATCATTCATAGAAAGAATCATAGAACCATTTGCTGCTTTTTTGTTTGTATCGTTTATGCCAATATAAACCTCTTTAATACCAAGCTCTGCAATAAGATTTGTACAAGAGGGTGTTTTTCCATAATGAGAGCAGGGTTCTAATGTAGAGTAGAGTTTAGCATTTTGAAAAATATTATTATGATTACTTAAAAGATGAGTGTGAATATCTGCTGAATCTTGGAGTGCCAGTATATAATTGTCGTTTGTAAGTTTATAGTAAGCCTGCTTTAGTGCATTTACCTCTGCATGAGGCTCACCAGCTTTATGATGTGCTTCAACAGCTAAAATTTCATTGTGTTCACCAAGGACACAACAACCAACTGCCGGATTTGGATAGGTTAATCCCTGATATTTCCAAGCCTCATCCAGAGCAAGCTGCATATAAAAGTTATGATCGATTACCATTCAAAGTAAGTTTTAGCTTTTTTAATATCATGAAAATCAATCTCTTTAATTCCATCACTATTTTCCAAAAACAGAGTATTACCTTCAACTTTCAGTAATTTTGCTCTTATTTTATCTTTTTCATCAAGAAGTAGAGATACATTTTCACCTATTGATTTTTTAAACTGTGCAAGTGTAGTCAGTTTTCTTTCAATTCCCGGACTACCAACTTCAAGTCTGTATTCACTTGATACAGGAGGTGTAACATCTAAAAGAGGAGAAATAAGATGTGTAAGCTCAACATATTTTTCAAGATTTACACTTTTACGTTTTGCATCTTCAAATTCAGGAGAGATAACACTTATACGAAAAATAGTCTCATCATGCTCACTAACAACTGCTGTATCATAAAGTTCAAGTCCAAGCGACCTTACAATAGACTCTATATCTGAATTTAAACTCATTACTCTTCCTCTTTTTTATCTGTAGATATTTTTTTAAATAACTCTTCTAATGTTTGTGATTTTTTTAGCTGTTCATCAAACTCAAAAGTAAGTTTTGGACATCTATACCATCCTTGATCTTTGAGACAAAAATCTTCAACAATAGGACGAGCTTTACGAAGTTGTTTCATATAAGTACGACGCTCTTCATCTGAAAAAGTACTTGGGTCAATATAAACCTTTGCATCACTTCTTCCACGCGAACATTTTACTTCTATAACATTAAGTTCATGCAATCTTGCATCATTTAAATGTGTAAGTGCTTCTGGAATAAGTTCAGCTAAAAGGGCTTCTGTTCTTTTAAGCTTAATTTGTGCTTCAGTCATCTGTCAATAATCCTTTTAATCTGTAACAATTACATTAGTAGTTCATGAGGGTATAAGGGAGTGTAACTCCCTTCAATAATAAGAGTGAGTCTAGCTCATCTTATAGTATTATAATGAGATTTTTTGTTCGACTTTTTTGAATGTTTCAAGTACATCACCAGGGATAACATCATCATATCCACTAATAACAACACCACACTCATAACCATTGCCAATCTCTTCAACATCATCTTTAAATCGTTTAAGTGATGTAAGTTCACCCTCGTAAGTAACAACACCATTACGAATAACACGTACCATTCCACCACGAATAAGTTTACCATCATTAACAATACAACCAGCAACCATACCTTTAGGAATTTTAAATACTTCTCTAACTTCTGCCTGACCAGTATTTTCTTCAGTAAATTTCGGTGCCATCATACCTGTTAACATCATAGTCATATCATCAAGTAATTGGTAGATAATAGAGTATGTTCTAATATCTACATTTCTCTGTTTTGCAAGTGCTTTAACAGAACCGGTTGGACGAACATTGAAACCAAGAAGTACACAGTTTTCTGAGTTACCAACAAGTTCAACATCATTTTCAGTAATTCCACCTACGCCGCTAGAGATAATGTCAATTTTAACTTCATCATTTCTAAGCTCACTAAGTGAACTTTTAATAGCTTCAAGGGAACCATGAACATCAGTTTTAAGTACAATTTTAAGAGATTTAAGCTTACCTTCTGCAATCATAGCAGTCATATCTTCTAATGAAGATTTAGTAGATTTTGAAAGTTCTTTATTTCTCTCATACTCTTTACGTTTAAGAGCATACTCTTTTGCCTCTTTATCGCTATTCATTTCCATTAAAATCTCACCAGCTGGTGGCACTTCATTAAGTCCTGCAACAACTGCTGTATGTGAAGGAAGAACCTCTTTTATCTGTTTACCACTATCATTAATAAGTGCTTTAACACGACCATAAGATGCGCCACAGACAACATGACTGCCAACTTTAAGCGTTCCATTTTGAACTATTACAGTAGCAACTGGTCCTCGACCTTTTTCAAGAGAAGACTCAACAACTGCAGCTTTTGCATGAACTTTTGGATTTGCTTTTAACTCGAGTACTTCCGCAGTTAAAAGAATATTTTCAAGAAGATCATCAATACCCATTCCTGTTTTAGCAGACACTGGTACAAATTCAACCTCTCCACCCCAATCAATAGGAGTAATGCCTTGCTCTGCCATCTGACCTTTTACTAAATCTGGATTTGCAGTCTCTTTATCCATTTTATTAAGTGCAACAATAATTGGGACACCAGAATCTTTAGCAATCTTAATAACTTCTAAAGTTTGTGGTTTTACACCATCATCTGCTGCAACAACAATAATAACAATATCAGTAATATCTGTACCACGTTGACGCATAGCACCAAATGCAGCGTGACCTGGAGTATCTATAAATGTAATGTCTTTTCCATTTTGAGAAATTGTATAAGCCCCAATGTGCTGTGTAATTCCACCAGCTTCGCCATCAGTCACTTTCGCTTTTCTAATAGAGTCAAGAAGTGAAGTTTTACCATGGTCAACATGTCCCATAATAGTAATAACTGGAGGTCTCTCGACTGCATCAGGATCTTCTTCAACTGTCTCTTCAACATAATTAAAGGCATCTTTAGGATCAACAATCGTCACTTCAACACCAAACTCTTCTGAAAGAATTTCAATTTCATCAGCACCAAGAAAGTCATTTTTTGTCATCATCATACCAAGATCAAAAAGGACTTTAATAATGTCAGACATAGGACGCTTTAATTTTTCTGCAAATTCATAAACACGAATGTCTTCAGGAATTTCAACATGAGTTACAATTTCATCTTCATGTTTCTCTTTTGTATATTTTTTACGCTTATCACGAGAAACTTTTCTACCACGTGGTGCTTGTTTTTTATTTCCATTTCGCCCAGCAGGTTTAGGTGCTCTTGGTTTTCTTGGTTCTTCAGGAGCAAGAGGAGCACGTTCTGTAGAGTTTAAATCAAGTAAAACTACCTGATCATCCATATCCATAGATACATCACTCATAGAGCCACCAAAGATATCCATCTTTCTGCCCTGCTCTTTTTTACCTACTGCTGCTTGTCTTGTAGTAGATTTCTTTTTCTTCGCAAGTTCTTCAAGAACCTCTGCACTCATCTTACCATAAGACGACACTGAAGCTTGTTTTTGCGGAAGATTATAATTTTCTTCTACTTTTGGCTTTCTTTTTTTAACAATTTTTAAACCAGATCTTTTGATTGCAGGTCTTGCTGAAGGCTGTACAACTTTAAGCGTAGATTTTTTAACAGTCGCTTTCTTAACAGGTTCTTCTTTTGCAACTTCTGTTTCTGCTTTCTCTTCTGTTTTTATCTCAACTTTTTCTGTTTGCTCTTTTTCAACTACTGTATCGACTTTCGTCTCTTCAACCTCTTGAACCGGAGTTACTTCAGCTTCTTGAGTTTTTACTTCTTCGACAGAAGTTACTTCTTCACTCGAAGTTGTTTCTTTAGGAGTATCACTTGTTGCTTTTTCTTGTTTTTTAACAGTTATCTTTGGCTTTGGAGTCTCTTCTACAGCACCATTCATAATATAGTTTGCAATCTTCTCCGCTTCTTCCATTGTAACTTTACTTTGAGCCGCTTTAACTTCTATACCCATACTCTTTACTTTTGCAAGTACATCTTTAGAAGCAATTCCCAGTTCGTCTGCAATTTCTTTAACACTAACTTTATCTGTCATCAGTGATGATCTCCTTTAGTTTGTTCATAAGTTTATCTTTTTGAGAACTTCTGCATTGACGCATCAGTGCTTTAGCAAGCTTTTTCTCTTCATTTAGACAAATATTACATAAATAAAAACTTCTCCCAGTCCCTTTAAACGCAGTAAGATTTCCATCTTCACATCTTATTCTGAAAAGCTTATGCTGTGCCTCTTTAAGCCGACACCCAACACAAGTCCTCATAGGTTCATGAAATTTTTTCGCCATTATATCTAAATATTGCTTTATTTGATAGGCTATCGCTCTATCACTAGCCCATTATTGTCTAAATCTAAAATTTTCACTGCAAAATCAGGAAATTTTTGTCTCATTTTATTTGCAATCATAGCTGCATCCTCATCGTAGGTCAGTGTAAAAAATGTAGAGCCACTTCCGGAGAGTGTACTCATTAAAGCACCACTTTCATACGCTACTTTTTGTACAGAAAAGAGCTCAGGCAGTGTTTTCATCCTTGCTTTTTGATGAAATCTATCTTGCGCAGCCAACTTGAGCATCTCCCAATCTTCATTAAAAAAAGCAGCAACAGTCAAAGCACTATGTGAAAGGTTATAAACTGCATTCTCTTTTGAATAAGATTTTGGTAATACTGAACGAGATTTTGAAGTATTCATCTGTTTATTTGGTATAACCACTACGGCTTTGAGATAATTTGGCAAATGTTTCTTTTGTGAAAATACTTTATTTTTCTCAATCGTTGCAACATTAAATCCACCCATTACAGCTGGAGTAATATTGTCTGGATGTGGTTCATAAACGAGTGAATGGTTAAGTATTCTGCGTTTAGAGACTCTAATATTTGCTGCTTCATGCGCAGAAGCAACAGCAGAAACAATCACAGCAGAAGAGCTGCCAAGCCCTCTTGACATTGGAATTTGATTATAAAAAGTAAATTTAAAATTTTGCTTATGCTTTGTCAAACGGGTATAGTGTTCATTAAAAATACTAATAAAAAGGTTATTTCCCTTTAGTCTAGGATTATCTTCACCCTCACCTTTTATACAGACACTAAAAAATTTTGAAGGATGAAACTCCACTCTATTTCTTAAATCAACTGCCAAACCAAGTGTGTCAAAACCTGGCCCTAAGTTTGCAGAAGTTGCTGGTACACTTATTGTCAATATTTTTCCTATCCTACTGCACCTATCATATAAAGGGGCGTAGTATTTGTAGTAAACTCACTATAATCAAGCTCATTTGGAAGTTCAAACGAACCTACAAAAGCTGTTTCTAGTTTTTGAGTTTTTATTTCTGAAGCAATTTTAACAAAATATAGCTTGCCAATCGCTTTTATTGGCTGATTTTTATTAAAATAAAAAGCATCCGTTGCAAATAATGGTATTTTTTTTAAAATACTTATTGATTTTAAAAAAATATAGGCTACTTTTATAGCCATAAAACTGCCTGGACCATTTGCATAGTAAAGTCTTTGCAGCTGATATTTTTGCATCAACTCTTTAAAGATTATTGGTAAGACATCTGAACTTTTTTCTTCACTCTTTATAGTCTCAATCAATACTGCGTTTTCATAAACCCCAATTTGAATAGGAGAGCTTAAAGCAATAAGTAAAATATCTACTTTTTTAAGCATATGCTTTTTCTAACTCTTTTGTTTTTTCACCGACAAGTTCTACTACTTCATAGTTTTCTTTACTCTCAAGTAGTTTTAGTGTAAGCTTATGGTTTAAATCATGACTCCCTGCCATCGCTTCATAGTTTCCTAAAAAATTCATTCCTATTAGACTCATATCACCAATGGCATCTAAAATTTTATGGCGCACAAATTCATTTTCAAAACGCAGTCCCTCAGGATTAAGTATCTTTTTTTCATCTAAAACTACAGCATTTTCCAAAGAACCACCAAGAGCAAGCCCTTTTGAACGCAGATATTGAACTTCGTGTAAAAAACCAAATGTTCTTGCACGAGCTATTTCGTTTTTATAACTCTCTTTTGTAAATTTTAAAACATAAGCTTGTTTTTGAATAACAGGATGTGGAAATTTAATAGTAAAGTCATAATTCAAATCAGGAGAAGGTGAAAGTTTTACATACTTTTCACCCTCTTTAATTTCAACATCTTTTTTTATAATCATAATTTTTTTAGGAATATCAAGTTGCTGAATGCCAGCTTCATCTAAAATCATACAAAAACTTGCACTACTTCCATCCATCACAGGAACCTCATCAGCATCAACTATAACTCTTAAATTATCAATACCATAAGCATAAATTGCAGAGAGAAGATGCTCAATAGTGGAAATCACATACCCATCTTTTCCAATTACGGTTGCCATTTTTGTATCTACGACATTGTCTGGAATGAGTGGAATAGAGACATCAACATCACTTCTATAAAAAACAATACCACTGTTTGACTCTAAAGGCTCTAAACGCAGCTTGACAGGAGACCCCTTATGAAGTCCTATTCCTACCAATTCGACACTCTTTTTTATAGTTGTTTGATACATAATCTATCCCTATTGACCGTTAATTATTTTTTTTGCTCTCTTAATTATATCACTAATATTTAATTTTATCCATCTTTTATCCATCCACTCTTGCGGACGAACTTCTATTCCCTGTACTAAAACACCAAAATGTAGATGGTCTCCCATAGCATAACCAGTCTTACCACTTTTTGCTATAACTGTATTTGGAGCGACTTCATCACCCACAGCTACATTAAGACTTGAACAGTGTCCATAAATTGTATAAAGACCTAAACCATGAGATATTATAGGATTGTTTCCATATATACCATTGTAACTTGCAAAAACAACTTTACCACCATTTTGCGTTTTTATTGGAGCCATTGCATAGCTTGCTAAATCTATACCCAAATGATATGCTTGACTTATATATTTTCCATGATAATAATACTTTCTATGGTCACCAAAACGAGCAACTACTGCTGCATTAGTAAGTGGATACATTTTATGAATTTTAAATGAACTTATCATCTCTTGAGGTACAACAGAAGTATATTTATGAATAAGAGCATTATCTTTTTCACGCACTTTTTCATTAATGATTTTAAACTGTTCTAATGGATCTGTAACACCTTGAGTCTCTTCAAAATCTTCTGCTAAATTAGCAATTTTACCTTTTAAAAACCTATCTGAAAGTTTAATTTTTGAAAGTCTGTATTGTCTATCTTTTAAATAAAGTGGAACATACGCGCGTGTTATATTACCTGCTTTATCTGTTGCAATTATAGTTGCTCTAAAACTATTGCTTTGCACAGGCCAAGCTAAAAGAGCAATATAGTACCCTTTTTTATAAAAAGGTTCTGCTTTAAAATGCTTTTTATCATTACTTTCAATATATAAATTTTTCAAATTTGCATCTTGCGCTTGAAAGATTACAAGAGCAGAACCACCATGAGAAATTTTATATGAGTTATCTATAATATTCACTTGTGGTCTTTTTCTATCAATAATAAATTTATACGCAACAACCGCGCTGTTACCCTTTAAAAAATTCCACTTACTTACATCCTCTGCCTGAACTGTAATAGTTATCTCTTTATCTTTCATTGTATATGCCTCACGAGGTGGCTTTATACTAAGTGTAAGATTTTTTTTAGGAATAAGTAACTGCTCATTTACAAGAGTTGTTGTACCAGAGTTGCTTTTCATAATAACTTTATATGCTTTCACTGCACTATCATCTTTTATTTTTAGCTCTAGTGGGCTTTTTAGATTCCAATATCCATTATTATTTTCAAGTGTTATTACAGGCTTATTTCTTTCAAATGTCGAAGAGAAGTAAACATACAATGCCCCTCCAACAATTAATGCCATTATTAAAAGCATCACAAATGATGAACTATTATTTCTGTTTCTCAAACTTTATCTCCTTAGAATTGATTTTAAAATTTTATTATTCTCATCTTTTTGAATGAGTCGAACTTCTTGAATATGTGCCATTTTTAGGACATCATTCATTATTAAATAAGCATCATCTATAGACGCCCCACTCTCTTTGAAATCTTCTTCGCAAAAAGGCAAAAGAGCCACTCTAGCATTCTCAGTCAAGAGCATATTTTTATAAAGAATTGACTGTAGACGAAAGTATGCCAAAGGCTGATTATATTGTAAATATTTTACACACTCTTGATACGCTGCGTTTAACTCGATAAGTTGTGATGCAGTAGCAAATACTATGCCACTGCATTCACTACTTGTAAAGTAATCATATTTTTCTAAAAGTGCCCCGTAGAGTGCTGTTGCCATCTTTTTGTTGATTCTCACACCACTTTTTTGGAAAAAACCATATAATGAGAGGACATCATCATCAACTACAATGTTACAATCAGCAGATGTGGGTACTTTCTTACGAAGTTTATCAAACCATGGTAAAAAAGAGTACTTTTTAGCAATAGCAGTTTCACAAACAATAGAAACTTTTTTATGCTTTGTAAGTATATATGAATAAATCGCACTTGCATTAGCAAAAGAGTCTGCATCACATAGTAATACAATATGCAAGGAGGAGTCAATTTTCGTTAAATCTAGCAAATCTCTACTTTTTATCTAAAATTATATACAAAGTAAGTGAATCTTTAGCATACAGGCAATATTTATTTATCATAAATCATTCCTAAGCCTACTTTGTCTCTCTCTTGATCAATAGAGATAACTTCTAGTTGTGGAAGATACTGATTTATTACAACTACTTCAAGCGGATGTGAAATGCGTTTTGCACTCATTTTTGATATATGAATCATTCCATCATTTTTTAGTCCAATATCTACAAATGCTCCAAAATCTGTTATGTTTCTTACAATACCTGAGACGATACTTCCCTCTTCTAATGCAGAAATATCACAAAGACCTTTTTTAAAAGGTATTGCTGGTAACTCCTCTCTTGGGTCAAAGCCTGGTTTTAAGAGCTCTTTAATAATATCTTTGAGTGTTGCTTCTCCCACTTCTAACTCTTTTGCTTTTTGACTTACATTAATGCTTGCTAAGTCTTGGTTTTTTAGTTTTCTTGCCACGGAATAACTCTCAGGATGGATACCACTGTTGTCTAGTATATCTTTGGCATCTTTTATTCGGATAAAACCTGCAGCTTGTTCATAAGCTTTTTTACCTAAACCTTTTACCTTTAGGAGTTCATTTTTTGTTCTAAAAACTCCATTTTCATCTCTATAAGCAATAATATTTTTTGCAAGTTTTTCTCCTATACCTGCTACATGAGAAAGCAAAGAGAGAGACGCTGAGTTTATATCAACACCTACACGGTTAACAATATCTTGCGTCACATCATCAAGCTTTTTTTGTAAAAGTTTTTGATTTACATCATGTTGATACTGCCCTATTCCTAAAGATTTTGGATCTATTTTTACAAATGTTGCAAGTGGATCGCGTACCCTTTGAGCAATAGAAATAGCCCCTCTAATAGTTACATCAAGATTAGGATACTCCTCTTGTGCAATTTTTGATGCAGAGTAAATTGAGGCACCAGCTTCAGAAACAACGGTGTAATTAATGCTTACATTCTCTTTTTCATTTAAGGTTGCAAAAAACTCTTGTGTCTCTTGTGAACCTGTACCATTGCCTATGGCAGCACCTGCAATGGCATATTTCTTAACAAGAGCAAGTACAATGCGTTTGGAGTTTTCATAATCTTTTTTCGGTGCTGTAGGATAGATAACAGCCGAATCAAGATAGTTTGCATTTTCATCAATCACAGCTAGTTTACAGCCACTTACAAACGCAGGGTCAACACCCAAAAGCACTTTTTTACTTACAGGTG
Source organism: Sulfurimonas sp. (assembly GCF_026991475.1). GTDB lineage: Bacteria > Campylobacterota > Campylobacteria > Campylobacterales > Sulfurimonadaceae > Sulfurimonas. The sequence continues at coordinate 20,127 of NZ_JALXBK010000031.1, forward strand.
GTGTCATAAGAAGTTGCGCGAAATTTTTTCCAAAAGTATTTATGGCTGTTTTATCTGCTTTTTCTTTAAGTTCACTCTGTATCTCTCTCTCGATTGAAGGCAATAGTAACCGCTTTAGCCCATCTTTATAAGCTTCAAAAAGTAACTCTTTGGAGCTTGATGCATCACGAGGCATTTTATATCGTTTTATGTTCTCTTCGATTCTCTTTCTATCTACACTAATTTTTACAGACAACTCTTTTTCACCTACTGCACGCATAATTGCAAGATATCGATGCGAAGGAATGTAAGCGAGTTTTTGAGACTCATCAACAAGATTTTTATAAAGACCATCTTTTTTAAAGTTCTTTGTCGCTTTTGTTACCAAAAGTCCATATCTAAGCATTTGATTTCTAATAGCTTCTCTCTCTCGTGGATTGTCTGCATATCTCTCAGCTAAAATATCTTGAGCCCCTTTTATGGCTTCATCCACAGAACCTACTCCATTTTTGACAAACTTCTTCGCCTCATTTTTAAAAGCATCAAGAGAGAGTTTTGCACAACTGAGACTATTTGCCAAAGGAGTAAGCCCCTTTTTTACAGCCTCTGTTGCACGGGTTGATTTTTTCTCTTTGTAAGGTCTATAAATATCTTCCAAAGTTCTTAATGTCTGAGCCTTTTCAATGGCATGTTTTAGTTCATCACTCAATGTTGCACGCTCTGCTATTAGCCTAAGTATCTCCTCTTTTCTTTGCAAAAGAGCTTTAGTTGAAGCATAAATAGTCTCAAACTCTCGAAGTACAGTATCACTCGCCCCGCCACTCAGTTCTTTTCTGTACCTAGCAATAAAAGGAATAGTCGCACCTTCATCTAAAAGTTTTAAAATATTTACTATATGCTCTTTTTTGAGCTTTGTTTTGTTTGCAATGGTGTTAATTAACATTTATAATTTCACTTTTTTTTATTTTATCCAAAGTATCACTTACCTTTATTCATTTTATACACATAAGCAAGCACTTCGGCAACTGCTCCAAAGAGGGCTTCTGGAATGGCTTGATCTACCTCAACTTCCTTGTAGAGACTTCTAGCAAGTGGAGGGTTTTGTACTATATGTACACTATTTTCTCGTGCAATTTTTTTAATCTGCATGGCAATATTATCAACCCCTTTTGCTAAAACTATAGGAGCATGAGCTTTCTCCTCATCATACTTTATTGCAACAGCATAATGTGTAGGATTTGTAATGACGACATCTGCGTTTGGTACCTCTGCCATCATTCTTTTTCTTGAAGCTTGCATCTGAATCTGTCTAATTTTTGACTTAATGAGAGGGTCACCTTCCATATTTTTCATCTCATCTTTTATCTCTTGTTTTGACATTTTCAATCCATCAAAGTACTGTTTTCTCACAATAACAATATCTATAATGGCGAAGACAAATATAATAAAAAGCATCACAAACGCAATGATCATCATCTTATCTTTAAGCCATTCCAACTGGTCATGCAGACCAAACAGAGCTACAGTCGGCAGTTCAATAATAAAGTAGAAAAAGAAGATAAAACCAACCCCTAAAGTTGTAAATGATTTGAGTGTAACTTTCACACCTTCAAGCAGTTTTTTAAGAGAAAAAAGATTTTTCATTCCTTTAATGGGGTCTATCTTTTTCAAATCAGGAGTAATTGACTTTGTAGTAAACAAAAAACCAAACTGTGCAACCGCACCGATAATACCAGCAATAGCAACTGCAGTTGCTAAAGGCATAACCATCAATAAAAATTCTTTTATAGTTACAATGGCAATATTAATCATAAGAAGTTTATCCAATGGAGTGCCAATAAGAGAAAAGTAGTAGCTAAAGAGTGCAAACATATGCTTTGCCATAAAAGGAAAAAGCATCAAAACAGCTAAAATCGCTACAAAAAGAGTAACAACTCCCGAAGCATCTTGAGATTTTGGTACATTACCCTCTTTTCGGGCATCTTCTATCTTCTTGGGGGTGGGTTCTTCTGTTTTTTCTGCGTCGTCAGCCATAAAGAGTTATATTTTAATCAATTTTCATTGATAAATCTATCCAATTTGCTTGATGTATCATAGATCCTGAGCTTATAGCATCTACACCTGTTTTAGCATACGAAACTATTGTCTGAAGTGAAATGTTTCCACTCGCTTCAAGCAAAATATGTGGATAATATTCATTTCTAAACGCAGTGACCTCGCTCACTTGAGCTGGAGTCATATTATCGCACATAACGATGTCACAATTTGCTTTCATTGCCTCTTGTGCAATGTAAAGCGTATCTGCTTCCACCTCAATTTTTGCAGTAAAAGGAATAACAGCTCTCGCTTTTTCTATGTAGAAGGAGAGATTGTCAATAGTTTTAAGATGGGTATCTTTTATCATCAAAGAGTCATCTAAACCCATACGGTGATTTACTGCGCCACCGATGCGCGTAGCATATTTTTCAAATATCCTAAGCATTGGGCGTGTTTTTCTTGTATCTAAGAGTTTCACTTTGTATGGTTCTATCAAGTCCACATATTTTCGTGTAAGAGTAGCAATGGAGCTTGCATGAAGCAGCATATCTAAGATGGTACGCTCACAACGCAAAAGAGTATGAGAATCTGCCTTAATTGTAGCTATCACATCACCAAGCAAAAAAGTTTCACCATCATCTTTTAACCATGTTATCTCAAAAGATTCTAATTTAGCTAAAGTATCTATATACTTTCTTCCTGCAACCACACCGTTGCTTTTTGCAATAATTTTTGCAGATGATGCAACAGCTGGTTCAACAAGCGCATACAAGTCACCACGACCAACATCTTCTGCTAGGGCTGCGTTTACAAAGCTTTCTATCATAATGCTAACATTCTCTCTAGTGCAATTTTTGCCCATTTCTGTGTCTTCTCATCCACTTCTATCTCATTAATAGGCGAACCATCTTCAATGGCTTTTAATGTAAGGTAAACATCTTCAAGCGTTGTCTCGTTCATTGTAGGACACTCTGGTTTTGTGGAACTCAATATATAAGTATTTTTTGGACGCAGACGGTTTACCATATTAAACTCCGTTCCTACTGCTACTTTTTGCTCCTCCGGTAACTCTGTAATATACTTGATAAGTTGTGAAGTAGAACCAACAAAGTCACTCGCCTCACAGATGGCAGGGTCACATTCAGGATGTGTCGCTATCAAAATTCCTGGAAATTTTTTACGATAAAATGCAATATCTTCAAGCGTAAAGAGTTGATGTACCGAACAAAAACCATCATAACAAATTATATCTGCCTCTTTTGGGTCACCCTCTTGCCCAATAACCATGGACTTAAGTCCCATTTGATTGGCAATATTTTGCCCTAAGCATCTATCTGGAACAAAAAGGATTTTTTTACCCTCTTTGAGTGCTGTTTCAATAATAAACTTGGCATTTGAACTTGTACATACCATACCACCCATCTCGCCAACTTTTGCTTTAACATCTGCATTTGAGTTTATATATGTAATAGGTAAAATATTTTCTTTAGCAATACCATTCTCTTGTAAAAACTTCACAGAGTCATCAAAATAGAGAGAGTCAATCATTCTAGCCATTGCACAACAAGCCAATTTTGGCATCACTACACGTTTTTTTGGACTTAGCACTTTTACACTCTGTCCCATAAACGCAACGCCGCAAAAGAGAACAAACTCTGAATCATCATTCATTGTTTTTTTTGCTAGTTCTAATGAATCACCTGTAATGTCTGCCAACTCAAAGACTTCATCACGCTGGTAAAAGTGTGCGACGAGAGTAACACTCAAACGCTCTTTTAACTCAAAGATTTTTTGTTTCAACTCTTCATTTGTATATTTCAAAAAAAATCCTATATATTTTATTGAGAGAATTATATCAAAAAAAGAGTTTAAATAAATACCCTTTATATGTCTATAATGATTTTTGATGTAAAATTTCAAGATTAATTATATAGGAAAATATATGGATTTTATTACAAACCCCAATGCACTCTTTTTCATAGTCGCTTATTTAGTTGGAGGAATACCTTTTGGTCTTATTCTTGCTAAAAAATTTGCAGGTGTTGATGTCAAAGCAAGCGGCAGCAAAAGTATTGGTGCAACAAATGTACTAAGAGTTGTCAAAGAGACAAACCCAGCTTTAGCAAAAAAACTAGGCATTGCAACTTTAGCACTCGATGCTCTTAAAGGTGTTTTAGTTTTAACTATTGCCTATTTTGTGGGATTAAGCGAAGCAACTC
>NZ_JALXBK010000032.1 GCF_026991475.1 Sulfurimonas sp.
GTATTTAAAAAAGTTTTGTTTTTTGCATATTTATCACGAATGGTGCGTCGTACATCTCTTTGGTCTAAAAATACGCCAACCATTGCCCCATCATCAAGATATATGGCAAAATTTACACCATTCTCTTTTACAATAAGTGGCTCAGGAGCTTTGTTTCCAAAGAGAAAATCATCTGCATCATCAAGATATTGCCCCTTAGTATTAAACCTTTTTTTCTGGTAAATTCCCTTAAACTCAACACTCGCTTGCAGTGCTTCTAAAATTTCAGTTTTTAGTGCATAAATACCAACAGAGTACCAAGTAACAAGATAGTAGCCATCAAAGTAGTCAATAGTTAAACCACCGACACCATCGCCTTCACCATTAAATACTCTAAACGCAGTAGTTGTTGTGTCACTAAAAAAATCTTCTCTGTATGCAATGGCATCTTTGATTTTTTTACTAAAGTAGGCAGTATCTATTTTTTCGTCTTTATTCAAAGATAAAATCCAACCATAGCCTTTGTTTTGAATACCATAGTAAGCTTTTGCAACAAATCTATTTTTTGTATCTACAAGAGTGATGATGCTTCCCTCATGCTCAACTTTTTCCCAATCTAAAATGGACTCTTTTGAGAGTAGGGGATAGCCACTTTTATAAGCTGAAATATAGTCTGATTTTAGTGTTAAAGTTATTTCTTTAGCTTCGTTTTGCATAGAACTCTTTTTTGTATTCATCAAATTTATCTTCTAAAATAGCCTCACGAATCTCTCGCATAAGGTTGAGGTAGTAGTGAAGATTATGAATAGTTGCAAGGCGAAAATATGTAATTTCACGAGAGCGAAAGAGATGGTTTAGGTATGCACGACTATATGTTTTACAGGTCATACATTGACACTCTGGGTCTATTGGAAGAGGGTCTTCTTTAAATTTTGCACCTTTTATATTTATTTTCCCAAAAGATGTAAAGAGCGTACCGTTTCTTGCATTTCTTGTTGGCATAACGCAGTCAAACATATCTATGCCTCGCTCAATGTTTTCTATAAGGTCTTCTGGTGTTCCCACGCCCATAAGGTAGCGAGGTTTATTCTCTGGCATATATTGTGTTGTATGCTCGACTGTGTCGTACATTTCATTGTTAAGTTCACCAACAGAGAGACCTCCAATAGCAAAACCGTCATAATCTAAGGCGCACAGCTCAGTAGCACTTTTTGTACGAAATGCTCTGTCCGTTCCCCCTTGAATAATGGCGAAAATATTTTGGTCTACTCCAACTCCCTCTTTTTGTTTTTGACGGAAGTAGTTTATGGACTCTTCTGCCCAAGCAGTAGTTCTATCAATGCTTAGTTTAATACGCTCTTGTGTAGCAGGAAGTGCAACCAAATCATCTAAAATCATCATAATATCTGAACCTAAATTATGTTGAATATCTATAACCTTTTTTGGAGTAAAAAAGTGTTTACTTCCATCAATGTGAGAGCGAAACTCTATCCCATCTGCTTTTGGCTTAGAAATGTCAGAGAGAGAAAAGGCTTGAAAACCGCCACTATCTGTTAAAAAGCTTTTAGGGTAACGTGTAAAACCATGTAGTTTTCCCATTTTTGCTACAGTTTTATCGCCAGGACGCAGGTACATATGGTAAGTGTTTGCTAAAATTATCTCAGCACCGAGCATATCTAAAACATCATGAACATCGAGTGCTTTAACACTTCCAACAGTACCAACAGGCATAAAGACAGGTGTTTTAATGGTTGAGTGTGCAGTTTCAATGGTAGCAGCACGAGCTTTGCCACTTGTAGCTTCTAAAGTAAATTTCATATATAAAATCCAATTTTTTTGTAATTATAGCTAATTCATATTCAGTATAATCGTAAATACTGCACCATTGTCTTCATTGTCTGCAAAAATATCACCACTTAAATGGTCTTGTAAAATTTTTTTACTCATGTAAAGACCAAGTCCAGTACCTTTATTTGTCTCTTTTGTTGTAAAGTATGGTTCAAAAATTCTATCTATTATAGCCTTATCTATTCCACCTGCATTATCAGAAATTTTTATGATAAATAGCTTATCTTTTACATATGCTCTAATATTGATCTCTTTAGTCTCAATGTCCATATTTTCATAAGCATCTCTTGCATTACCTATAATATTTATGAGTATATGCTCTAGCT
>NZ_JALXBK010000033.1 GCF_026991475.1 Sulfurimonas sp.
TTGTGAATTTTGCCAAAAAACTTGGAATGAAAACTATTGCAGAGTATGTACATTCAAGCGTAGTTATGGATAAAGTTATCTCTTTAGGCATAGATTATTCACAAGGCTTTTATATTGATGAGCCTTCTTTAGATATTAAGTGATTTTTAGGAACTTGTTATGAAAAAAATCGAAGAAGTTATTGATGAACTTTTTAAAAACTTCATTGAAGAAGCGATACAAAATATTGGAATTGGTCCATTTATTACATCAAGGGAAGCAATAAAAAGTATTTTGCAAAAGATACATGAAGAGACAAATAGTGCACTAACTATGCAAAGTACAGAACTTTTGGAGCATTTTAGTATTGCAGGTGCAACTCTTTATAATAAATATCGTGTACCGGCATTTCTATGGATTGACACACTCGAAAAATTAAAAGAAGATATACTTTATGCTATTCATCACCAGATTATAGATTATGATGATGATGCATTTATATTACGAATGAATAAGCTTATTCAGGGCTTGTGTAAAGGTTATCTCAAAGCTTCTGCACAAGATACATTGAACTTTACATATGAAAGAATAGATGCTATAAATATTGAGATGGATATTATGTCTCATGATAGATGGTATAAAAATTTTTTGGAATTTCTTGCGAATGACTTTCAAAATGTTCCTGAATTGATGTATGAAAATTCTGAGTCAAACAGATGGATAAAATCACTTGATTTTAAACTGCTTATGAAAGCATGTACGTTTGAAAGAGAGGGTGAAATAGTTATTTTTATGCACAAGCTTTATGACTTAGCAAGAGAAATTAAACATTTTATAGATATACAAGATTTTAAAAATGCCTATAGTTATTTAATAATTTTAGACCAAAAGGTAAACCTGCTTAATGACATTCTCAAAGAAGTTTTGATTAACTTTATGAGTGATAAGTTGCACTTCTTTTTTACACTTTTTTCTGAAATTATACTATTTAAAAAACAGTATAGTTATTTTTTAACTCTCTCTGTAAGTCTCTCCTCTGAAGTGGTGCATAAAAGAGATATTCATAGACTGTTTTTAGCAATATATAAGGGTACGCAAAATAGTTCTAAAGATATGGCTTATCAGTTTACTGGAGTAGTTGACGATGGTGACTCTATGCACTTTTTGCTCCATTACAATGAAAAAAGTGATGTAGAAAAGATTTTTACTTCTGTGACACAAACCATATATGAATTGAAAAAAGAGGAGATTACTCTTAATGTTCCTGAGTTTATAGTAAGAGCATCTGAAACGGAAGTCTTTTCAGGTTTGAGTGCTGCAACATTACAAAAAATTGCTTTTAATATGGCACAACAGCATGTGCATGTACCAAACTATCATTTTAATAAAATAGAGTGTAGTAAGTTAAGAGAAAGTGCTGACCGCAAAGCTGCAATAGATGAAAAAGTGCTAAAAGCAATAAAAGATAAAACAATGAAGCTCTATTTTCAGCCAATTGTCCATGTTTATGGTAATGAAAAAAAACTTGTCTATTGTGAAGCGCTTTCTCGTATGAGTGATGAGGGCAAAATTATTGATGCTGAAGAGTTTATTCACTCTGTACTTGATCAAAAATTGTCATCTAAACTTGATATTTTGGTCTATCAGGAATTAATGCAACGTACGAGTGATATTGCTACGTTTATGGAAGGTGTTAGTGTAAATATATTTCCTGAATCTTTTAAAGATAAAAAAGTAATAGACGCACTAAAAAAATGTCTTTTGAGTTTTCAAGAAAAGAAGCTCATTTTAACTCTTGAAATTACAGAGTATAATCTCTTTGAGTATTATGATATTTTACTAAACCTTAAAAAAGAGTTTACTTCCACATTGAGAGTGGCAGTAGATGATTTTGGCTCGGGTTACTCTTCACTTGCTGCACTTGTAAAATTGTCAAAAAATGGTTTACTTGATGCTGTGAAAATAGATGGAACATTAACATGTGAAATTCTTAATGATGCAACCACTTTTGAAATTGTAAAAACTGCTGCGAGTCTTTCTAAAACATTAAATGTAAAAACAATTATTGAGTATATTGAAAATAAAGAGATCGAGTTAAAATTACAAGAAGAGGTAGATGATTTTTATGGACAGGGATACC
>NZ_JALXBK010000034.1 GCF_026991475.1 Sulfurimonas sp.
TCTATTAACTCTTTTGGAGTTCCCCTAAAGAATTTTTGATACCTTTTTGTAAGCTCTTTTGCTAAAAATATCTCTCTTTGTGGTGCTTCTTGGGCAAGTTCTTGCAGAAGCTTTTCTAAGCGGTGTGGAGATTCATAAAGGATAGTAGTGTAACCATTATGCAAGGCTTTTTGTAATCCCGCACTTCGAGAGTTGCCTTTGTGGTCTAAAAAGCCAAAAAAGAGTAGCTGCGTTTGTCCAAATCCACTCGCTACAAACGCAGTAAGCACTGCGTTTGCACCAGGTAGGACATCATACTCTAATGAGTGCTCGATGCAGTAAGAGACAAGAGCTTGTCCGGGATCACTTACACCCGGCATACCAGCATCACTTGCATAAACAACATTTTGCTCAAAAAAAGAGGGTTCTAATTTTTCAACAAAAGCCTGTTCATTATGTGAATGTAGGGAAATAAATTCTTGATCTTCTTTAAATGCAGTGTTATAACGCTCTTTTAAAATATGGATAAGTTTTTTTGTAACGCGGGTATCTTCACAAAGAAGTATGTCAGCTTCACTCAAAAGCTCAATGGCTCTGAGTGAAATATCGCCGATATTTCCAATAGGAGTTGGAATTAATGAAAGCAAAAAAAGTGCTTGACTATTTTTTGCCGTAACGTGCTTTAAATTTCTCGATACGACCAGCAGTATCAACCATACGCTCTTCACCTGTGAAGAATGGGTGACATTCGTTACAGATGTCAATTCTCATCTCTGGTTTTTGGCTTTTTGTTACAAAGCTGTTGCCACATGCACATGTTACAGTACAATCTACTAGTTCTGGGTGAATACCTTTTTTCATTTCATTACCTTTTGTCACACGTCTTGTGTACGTATAACTATATATTTTTTAATTCCGTATGGGGGCAGAATTTTATGAAGCGAATTATACCTAAAAAATCTTAAATTACAAAAGTATCTTCGAAGCCACCGCGACTGCTGCTGTTTCAGAGCGTAATATCATTGGAGTATCGAGTCTAAAAACCTCTTGATTTTTCAAAAACTCTTTCTCTTTTGGTGAAAAACCACCCTCACAGCCAATAAGTACACGCCCAAACGCAGCGCTTTCACCTAAAATATTTTCACAAAAATCAAAGACCTTTACATCCCCAAACGCAGCTACAAAACTCTCAATATTTTTATAAGTATCAAACTCCATTATCTCGGTACGTCCGCACTGTTGATTTGATGCCTCTACAATGCGTTCGTAGCGTTTAAAGTCGAGTTTGAAGTTTTTTTGACTTCTCTCACAGTAGATAAAGGAGATTTTACTTACTCCTAGTTCATTGAGACTTGGCAGAACTTTCTCTACTGATTTATTATCTATGACACACCAGCCGATATGAAGTTCCTGTTTTGCTTTAACCTCAAAAATCTTTGATGAAATTAACTCAAACGCAGCACTTCTTGGTTCTATTTCACTCAGTCTGTAGATGTGCAGTGTTTTTATATCTTCTTTGGAGCGAAACCCAAGCTCGTCACCGACATTGTGGCGACGTACTTTTATAAGGTATTTAAAATCTTCACCTTTTATGCTAAAACGCTCTTTACCTGCGTTTTCATTAAATAGATAAACCATTTTAAACGAACCACATCCAAAGTGACATCAATAGAACCAAACCAAATTCAACTTGTAAAATAGTTCTCGAATATGGTTTATAGACTTCTAAAGCATGCTCTTTTTTTGTACTAAGATATTTCAATGCTTTCAAACGCTTTGCTTCTAACACTATAAGAACTACTCCCAAAATAATCATTACAATATTTTCAATACTAAAGTGTAGATGTTTTGCTGCCATCATCACAATACCTGTAAAAAGAAGTGTTCCAAGTACCGTTATTTGTAAAGGAACAAGATATAAAGAGTTCACTTTTTTATACTTTGCAAGTTCTTTTGCACTAATTAAAATATACAGATTGATGAAAATCATCACCAAAACTGCGACCGCTGACCAACTATGTAGGCTTAAACCCATATTATACATTTCATTCATAACGAAATTATAGTAAAATATGTCAACTAATCAAAGAGGTTTTAAATTATGGCAGTTACAATAAATGAAGCACTAGAAATAATCTACACACATACAAAACAAAAATCTTTAAAAATCATACCGATTGAAGAGGCTTTAGGGTCTGTTCTTGCCCAAAATATTACAGCTACACACAATCTACCACCCTATGACAACTCTGCTATGGATGGATATGCAGTAAAAATTGAAGATAGCGGCAAATGCGTAAAAGTGGGCTGCACCATCTTTGCAGGAGATGATTTTCACGGTGAACTACAACATAACGAGGCAATAAAAATTATGACAGGCGCTCGTATTCCTCTTGGAACTCAATGTATTGTGCCTATTGAAGATATTACAGAGTGTGAAGGTGGCATCAAACTCCCTGAAAATTTAACAATTTCAAAACATATTCGTCTCGCGGGTGAAGATATTAAAAAAGAGAGCTTGCTGCTCACAAAAGGGCAAAAAATTCATGCGCACCAAATCACCCTTCTAGCATCACAAGGCATCACGCATATTAAAGTATATAAAAAACCGCGTGTTGGCATATTTGGTTCTGGAAATGAGCTAAAAATGCACTTTGAAGAGGTTGCAGAGTACCAACTTTACAATACAAATTCACCCACTTTTATTGCTCGTGCAAAAGAGTTAGGGTGTGAAGTGGAATTTGTAGGGACTGCTATTGATACACTCGAAGATATTAACGAACATATCAAAAGTGCTCTTGATTGTGACCTTATTATAACTTCTGGAGGGGTAAGTGTTGGTGATGCTGACTTTACCAAAGAGGCATTTGGTGCATTTGGCTATGAGATTCTTTTTGATAAAGTTGAAATAAGACCTGGAAAACCAACAACCATAGGAAAAATTGGAGATAAGGTTATACTCAATCTTCCAGGAAACCCACTCGCAGCAGCACTCAATTTTGAGATTTTCGGACGTGCCATCATCTATGCAATGAGTGGGACAAAAGAGAAATTTATAAATCCTATAAAAGTAAAAATGGCAGAAGATTTTAAACTTAAAGCAGGGCGAAGCAGTGTTGTTCCTGGATATTTTGATGGAGAATTTTTCACTGTGTGTGAGAAATTTGCACCGGGAATGGTCTCCCCTCTTGCAAATTCAAATGGTTTTATTATTACAGATGCCAAGTCTGATTTTATTGCACAAAACCAAACAGTAAAATTCATCTCTACTCATTGCGATTTTGCAAGCCATGAGTTTCAAGAATTATTGAGTTAAAAGAACTTAAACAGAAGCGGGGTTCACAAACTCCTCTTCATCCAATACTTTTTGCCACAATCTCTCATCTTTAAAATCTTTCATAATTTGCTCTGAAAATATAATATCAAAAAGGTTAATCTCGCCCATCTCTTTTGAGTAGGCATCCTCTGCAAAACATTGTGCGTAGCCGGTATCTGTCTCATGAACAATGACGCTATGGAGTTTTACCTCTTTTTCACCATTTACTTTAGATGTAAGCCCTAAAAGTCTATCTATCATTACAAAAATGACACGAGAAAACTGTTCAGCTGAAGGTGAAACTGGCAGCTCTACCCAGCGTGCAGAGTGCTTTTTCATATCTTTAAGATACGCTACATTATCTCCACTCCACAGAGCAATAGCATGGTCAAAACTCTCCACTAAATCTTTCATATTTTGTTTCATTAGTCCAAAATCATAAACCATCTGTCCATTATCTAAAAAGTTAGACTCAAAGAGCAGTTCCACTTTATAAGAGTGTCCATGAACAGAACTTCTACATTTAATTGTTGAGCAACCCCTTACTATATGAGCATTTTCAAATTTAAAAAGTTTTCGTATTATCATGCGTTTCTCCTTTCACTCACACCCCTTTATTGGCATCCCAAATCCGAATATGCAGTCTATCACTAAAGTTATACCCTTTTGCTTTACAAAACTCTATAAGAGGCTCTGTATTTGCTTCTACTTCAGCTTTTGTACCACCAACAGGCATACAGTAAACTTTTGTTTTTGGGGAATGAAGTTGTATATTTTCTATCTCATCCTCAAGTGCTATATTTATAGAGTCTCTGTCTATTGAAAATTTAAAAAAAGCATCTTTTGCATTGGAAGCTATGTTATAAATCACATCACCACGAACACGCTTTACTAAAGGTTCATTTGAATTTGCAAGTTTTACAGACAACGCAAATATACACTCTTTGTAAATAGGATACTTCTCAAAATCAACATTTAAAGAACCATTTGTCTCAAAGGTAATTTGATGTCCAAACGCGGTCAGTTTTTCTAAAAATTCTACAAAAATAGGCTCATTTGCATAAATAAGAGGCTCCCCACCGGTTAGAACAATATCTACTGCGTTTGGAAGTTCATATAAATCCAAAACAGACAAAAGTTCTTCTGCTCTAGTTATTGGTACCCAGCTATGAGAGAAGTGTTCTTTGTTTACGGCATAAACAGTATCGCAGCCTAAAACTTTTACACCATCTTGTGCAACTTCAGAGCAACCAAAACCCTCGCAACGCATATTGCATCCACCAAAACGAAAAAAGAGACTCGGAGTACCTACATACCTTCCTTCACCTTGTATAGAGTAAAAATGTTCAACGAGATATATCATCCACCTGTCTCATAAAAGGCACGAGTAGAGACTTCATCATCCTCTCCACCCCAACGGTTTTTTTCTGGTTTTGTACGTACTACTTCTTTTAGCACAGCCGCAGCAGTTTTTATATCACCTTTTCTTACAGATTCAGCAATACTCATTGCCTCATCAAAATATAAACATGGTATAAGATTTCCCTCAGCTGTAAGTCTTATACGATTGCACTGCTTACAAAAATCATCTCCATAAGGTTCAATAATTCCAAATCTATAACCATCATCAAGCCTATAGTATTTTGCAGGAGAAGCACCATCATAACCTTCTGAAGTAAAGTTATATTTTTCACCTAAACTTGTTAAAACTTCTTGACCACTTAGTTTTGAAATGTTCGCTTTCGCATAAGCATTTTCCATATACTCTATAAAACGCACAGTAATATCTCGCTCTCTACAATACTCAAGGACATCAAATATTTCATCTGCGTTCATTCCCTTCATAGGAACCATATTTGCCTTTACTTTGAGACCAACTTTAAGTGCTTCTTCTACGCCTTCAAGAACATTTTTTAAAACATCTTTACCTGCTATAGCTTTCGCCACTTCAGGTTTGAGCGTATCTATACTTACATTGATGCGTTTAAGACCAGCATCTTTTAATCTTTGTGCGGTTCCTTTTAATAAAAAGGCATTTGATGTCATTGCTAAATCAATATCAGGTGCATAATCAGAAATCATCTTAATGAAGGTATCTAAATCTTCTCGCAAAAGTGGCTCTCCACCCGTAATACGAATCTTTTTAACTCCTTCATCTATAGCTACTTTCATAAACTCAAACAGCTCTTCAAACGAGAGTAAATTCTCTTTTGGAACCCATGAAAAAGGTTTTTCCGGCATACAGTATTGGCATCTAAAATTACATCTCTCAGTTACTGAAATACGTAAATAATCTACTACTCTATCATAACTATCAATAAGCATTTATCATCCTCTAAAATTTTAATCTTTCTCATATATTTGTACTGTTGAGCAGATTATATCATGCAGTGCTTTTCTATCTTTTCTAAAAAACGGTGTTAATAATCCAAAAAGAATAGTTGCTGAAAACAAAAAAGCGACAAAACGGCAAAAAGCTCTAAAGAAACCAATATTCTCAAATGTTGTATCATCTACCACTCTGATTTTATATGCTTTTTTACCAGGAGTTTGCCCAAATTTTGCAATTAAAACAGTGTAAATAGCGCCATAGAGCGATACTGCTAAAAATGGAGCCCATTGTGAAGATTGGAAATCATCTTTCCCATTCATTACAACATAGGTAATAAAATAGAGTATAGGAGCATAAATCATAAACATATCTGTTATAAGTGCTTTAATCCTATCTGGATAATAAGCATAAATAAAAGTCGGCTTTTGAGTCTCTGTATTGTGAAGTTTTTGTTGTTTTTTAATATCTCTAAATCTCATAAGAGGATTATATCAGAGAATTACTTTAAGTAGATTTTAGTAGAGTGCAAAAAGGAAAAAGTTTCCTTTTTGCTAAAGTTTTAGTGTAACTCTTTCCAAACTTCTTTTTTCCAAAGAATAGCAAAGATTGCGAATATAATGATGAAAATCATTACATTTCTACCAACACTCTCTCTTTTGTGACGTTTAGAGTCACCAACATCTTGAAGATGTGTTATAACTTTCTCAGCAGCTTCTGCAGTTACACCAACACGTGGCATTGCAGTACCTTTAAGATAGTTTTGAGGATTTTCAACAAAAGTTGAAATATAGTGTTCACCACGAGAACGAATATACATACTTAAATCTGGTGGTAATTTACCAAGATATTTTGTTAATGCATCATCATAGTTTGCAACTTTCATCTCAAATGCTAACTCATCTTGTTTATGTTTAAACTTAGGTGTTTCACCAATTTGAGTCCAAGCTGGATGCATTTTTCCATTAAGATTATACTCGTAATGGATAGCATGACATCTACCACAAGCAGTTTCAAACGCCATATTTGGAGTTAATTTATCTGCAGGAACAGCGATTGATTGTAAATAAGCAACCATATCAGCTACTTCTTGTGCTTTATCTCCACCTGCTCCGTAGAACTGAGGCATAGGGAAAGTTTTTCCAGTTTTTGCATTGTATTTGTGATCAAGCATCAATGCATGCGCAGGATTGTTAATTAACGATGCTAAAAATTTAGGATCAAATACAACACCTGCATTTGACAAGTCTGGTGGATTTACACCATAACTTTGTGCTGCAGTTACAGCATCCATAGGAGCAGCAATACCTGCAACTTTAATACCATGACAACCAGTACAAGCACCAGCACCCATAACTAAATCTTTACCACGAGTAGCATCACCTTTTTTAGTAAGTGCCGGTAAATCTTTGTATGCAAACCCTTGACTCTCATAATGCTTGTGCATATGTGAGTGTGCAAATGGTTCAACTAAATAGTAAGTTACAAGAGTAAATGCAGTTACTATTGCTAATATAAATAATTCTTTCACTTTTTACTCCTTAAACTTTTTTTTCAAATTTTGTGATAAATGGAAGTGCAATCCATAAAGCAAAGAATGTTAATGCTGCATAATGCCCAATAAC
>NZ_JALXBK010000035.1 GCF_026991475.1 Sulfurimonas sp.
CCATATAAGCTTCTGGAGCTAAAACATACTTCAATTCATCTCCAAAAATTATTCTAAGATTTTGCTCTAAAGCCTGCAGTAACATCTCTTCTGCCATATAAACAATTTTAAAATTATTCTCCATTGCACGCAAATCATCAAAAGCTTCAGTATACTCATCGCCAAGATAGCGTTTTATAATTTCACTCTGGTAACTATTTAGCCTTGTAGAGTAGGAAAAGGCTTCATTTAGCTCATCATCGACCAAAGAGAGCACAAAAGGGTAAATACCCAACCTTGAACCTTCTTCTATAATAGCATCACCAAACTCTTTATTTATAAACTTTGTATCTATGATTTTTTTATCTTTTGTAGCGATAAGTGCGCCATCAAGGAGTATCATCGGAGCATTTACCTCTACCCCTTTTAAAAACTGCTGCGTTTTTTTATATGTTCTTGCTGTGGCAATAGATAAAATCGACTCGGGAGCATACGAGTTCCAAATTTTTTTAGTATAATCACTAATAGATAAGTCTGTACGCAAAAATGTATGGTCTAAATCTGTTATATATATGTTTTTCATAAGCGTAGTATAGCAAAAAGGTGGAAATGGTTTTGAGACGAGCAATAGTTACAGGTGCAAGCAGCGGAATAGGCAAAGCAATAACAAACAGACTGTTAGCTCTTGGTTACTCTGTTATAGGTATTAGCAGAAATGTAGTAGCAGATGATTTTCAGGGAGAAAATTTTCAAGCACTGCAGTGTGACCTCACTGATTCAAACGCAGTCATAAAACTCTGTGAACTCCTAAAAAAAGAGGATATAAGTATACTTGTAAACGCAGCAGGTTTTGGAAAATTCGAACCACATGAAGAGCTTGGCGTTGCGACAATAATACAAATGACATTTCTAAACCTTACAGCACCAATGCTACTAACAAACGCAACACTACGCTCACTCAAACAAAACAGTGGCTACCTCATCAACATAAATTCCATAGAAGCCCTGCGTGCAAGTAAATTTGCCGCCGTTTATTCTGCTACAAAAGCAGGTTTGCGAGCTTTCGGTGATGCACTTTTTGAAGAGACTCGAAAAAGCACTCTTAGCATCACAAATATTAACCCAGATATGACACAAAGTAACTTTTACAACACACTGCGTTTCGATGTGAGTGATAAAGAAAATGAAAAACTACTTAGCGAAGATATTGCCGATGCAATAGAGCATATTTTAGCTACGCGAAAAGGTGCTGTAGTTAGCGAATACACCATAAGAAGTTTACAATTTGGAATAAAGAAGAAAAAAGCTACAAAGTAATGTCAAACTTTGCGGTTTTATTTGCAGTTGCCGAATTTAAAAAATCAATATTTTTTTTCATCTGAAGCATAGAAGAAGCTGTCTCATCTTTAAAAGTTTGAACAATCTTTTGTGCCTCTTGAAGAAGGTAAAGCGCTTCTTCTATCTCCTTAGCATCTTCCAATGTAGGAATATCATTTAAAAGTACATCAAGCGATTTTGTATCTTTTTGTATGACTGCAATTTTTAGCTTTTTAAGCCACATTCGTAGTTTCTCTCCAAGCCTCTAAAAGCCCTTTAAAAACATTTGTCACTTCATCAATTTTTTCAATATTACCATCGAGAGAAGCTTCCATAAGAAGTTGTATTTCATAATTATACAAACCTTCTAAATACTTTGCAATAGTACCATCCTGCTTCATATCTAAAATAGCTACCAATTCCGTAACAATTGCTACAGAACGATTAAGCCAATAAATCTTTTTTTCAATATTTTTATCTTTTATTGCTTTCTTTGCTTGTGCATTAAAACGAAGTACACCCTCATATAACATCTCAATCAATTTTGATGGAGATTCAATTCCAACACTATTTTCCACATATGTATTATAAGCTGTCCCTGCGTACATTTGCAATCCTTTTTTATCTTTTATTTCTTTCATGTTACATCGGCTTTTTATTAAATTACTTTAACAAAAACAGCTACCTTTATCGTCCACTAGCTGATGCTGCCTGCGCATTTGCAAGCTGTGTAAATATACTAGATGCCGAGTTAATTTTACTGATCATCAAATCATAAGCTGCAAATCTTTTTGCCATAATATTGTATTTTGATGTAAGTCTATCTGCTGCTTGTTGTTTTTGGTCTTCAAGAGAAGAAATCCTTGTTGAGTATGATGTTTTTAACTGGTCTAATGAACCGTTATAACGAGTGTAACGATCAAGAGTATTTTTCATTTGGTCAAAAGCACCATCTATACTCTTTGTACTTCCATTAGGCTCTACAAAAGTTCCACCTGAAAAAAATGCCTCAACATTACCTGGATTTTCTTTCAATTTCTCTTCAAATTTTGAATGATCTAGTGAAATGGTTCCATCTCTATTAGAAGCAAAACCATAATCAGCTAAACGCCCTCCAACACTATCTCCAGCGGTACCAACCATATTAATAATGTTATTTTTCATCGCTTTAATTGTAGTATCGTTAGAAAAAGTCCCTCTCTCTTTTGCATCTTGACTTGATTTTGTCATGGTATTGAGTTGTGTTATAGCCGAATTAAATTTTGAAACAAAGCTATCAAGCTTATCTTCAATACCCGCAACATCTTGTTTTACACTGACATCAGATGTACCAGACTCTTTAAGTTGAATTGTTACACCAGAGAGTAAATCACTTACCGTATTACTCTTTCTTGTTATATCAAGTCCGTTATACTTAAAACTTGCGTCTGTAGCACTTTGCACATTTGTATAACCATCTGTTGTATCTGTATCTGCTTTTAATTGATCATCTAAACCGCTGTCATTATCACTAATAGAAATATCATGACCAGTTCCAGTATCTGCTGAAGTTAAAAAAAGACGAAAATCATTTGCCCCAACTTCAACAATACTAGCCTGAACCGTACTTCCTGCATCTTTATTTATCTGATCTTTTAAGTCACTCAAGGTCATCGCAGCATTATAGTTAAAAGTAAAATCTTTTGAACCAACACTTAATTTCATGCTACCATCACCTGAAGCAATGGTAGAGGTTGCAGAAGAAAAAGAGCCAGATTGTTCTATCTCTTTTGTTGCAAGATTATTTACAGTTATACTAAAATCTTGAATATCACTACCAGAATTTGCTGTTACAGAAACAGCACTTCCTGTTGCAGTCGCAGTACGTGTATCAAAAAGTCCATACTGAGAAACATTCCCCGTACTTTCTGTCAAATTATCCATCAAAGCATTTATAATATTCAGCTGACCAGCTTTACTTTTTTCAGCAGAAATTTTCGTAGTTATTGGCTGTACATACTGAGATTCATCCGCCGCCTTTAACTGGTCAATGACATCTTGCGTCAAAACATTTGAACCGACACCTAATGATGATATACCCATGACAAATCCTTTTTTTTATTCTTAATAGTTACATCGACAAAAAGAGTAAATACTTTAGAGAGCTTTCATAAACAAAAGCCATCATCTACTATAATATTTTGACCATTTACATATTGACTCATATCACTAAGTAAATAGACTAAAGTCCCTGCTAAATCACTTTTATTCAACATCCCTTTAGATAAACATTGTTGCTTATAGGCAGAGAGAAATAACGGATCTTGATCATCAAAGATACCTCCGGGGCTTAGAGCATTGACTTTAATATTCATACCTTTAAAATATTTTGCCATATATTTTGTTAAATGAATAAGTCCTGATTTAATTGCTGCATACTCAACAGGCATTGTCATTTTAGTACCTTCATATATTTCAAATTTTGGTGCTACAACTCCATAAATAGAAGAGATATTTACTATATTTCCATATCCCTGTTTTTGAAAATATTTCGCAAACTGTTGTGATGTAACAAAGTATCCTCCAAGATTTAACCCTAAATTTTCTACAAAGTCTTCATACTCTACATCAAAAAAAGATCTTGCATAATTTTTATTTCTGGGATATGCATTGTTGACAATTGCATTAATCTTGCCAAACTTCTTATCTAGCTTGTCAATACACTTTTTTAATGATTTTTTAGAAGTAATATCGAGTTTTATAAAATGAATATTATCTGTATTTAACTTTTTAGATAACTCTTTTTTTACTTTTTTCCCTATCTCGGTATTTATATCTGCAATAACTGCTATAGCACCATTTTTTATAACTACTTTTACAAACTCTTGACCTATCAGCCCTGCCCCACCTGTAATAACTATTACTCTATTTTTTAACATTTTTTTCCTTCATAAGAAACTCTACAAACTTATAATCAAGTTCTGTATCTATGTCAATTGATCTCTCTTCTGGCATTACATATAAACCAGTATTTTCTAAAAAAAGAGTATTTTCGTTTAAAATAACATTACGCTTCCATATATAAATAGAGGCATTCATATCATAACTTTTAGGTGTATCTTGTCTTCTTTTAATGCTTTTATCTAATTTTTTTGAAAGAGATACTTTCCCTGTTTTATCTACTTCAACAAGGTTAAAGTATGGGCTTCTTCTACTTGGCATGGCAGTAATAAGATTATCATTATTATTTTGTATAAATTGTTTCAAGGCATTGGCAATATCTTCTACTATTCGCAGTGGTGCAGTCGCATCTAAATCAACTAAATAATCAAATTGAGTACCATAATAAGCCTCACTTCGCTCAAAAGCATCACGAATTACATCCAACTTTCCTGCCTTGTCACTTGCCATTACTTCACTGCGTTTAAAAAAAATTTCCGCGCCATACTCCTTCGCGATTGTTACAATAGCATCTGAGTCTGTACTTACTACAATATGCTCAAATAAGCCACTCTTCGATGCCTGTTCAATTGTATATGCGATTAAAGGCTTTCCATAAATAGGCTTAATATTTTTATTCTTAACACCTTTACTACCACCTCGTGCACATATCGTACATAAAATCTTACTCATCTATTTTGTTCCTCAATTGTTGTAATCGTCTGCATTACTTCTAATCCTTCCTCAAAAGTAGATATATATTTTTGTTCGCTTAAAATATCTATATGCATCTGTTCAAACATTAAATTTCTCTCTAGTGTTGAAAAATCATAAATTTCTTCATCTGCAAACCTATCTTTTTTAGTAAGTTTATTTGCAATAAAATCAAGTTCATATGTATTGTCCAATGTTTCTAAAACAACTCTTCTATGACTTATCTTACTAATATAATCCATTGATATATTGACAAAAACATCTTGGCTTGTTTTAGCTATAAACATTGTCAAATCATCTGAATCTATCTCTAAATCAGAGACTTTACTTTGATAACTTTTAATCTCTTGACAGACACCACATATCCACTGCGCATAGTCAATTTCATGGCTTAAATCAAGTAAAACACCGCCACCTTCTCTCTTTTTTGCACTATAAGAGTCCCTATAATCAGTTTGAGGTCTCCATGTAGGTAAATATTGTCCACATTTTGCATAAAAAGAGATAATTTTTTCATTTTTTATAAACTCTTTGAGTTTCAACAGCAGAGGATGAAAGCGTAAAACATAACCAACAAAAACTTGGTTATTTCTAATATGCAAATTCTTTGTAGTCTCAAATAAAGGTTTTTCACATAAAATCAATTTTCCTGAGACATTTTTCTCTAAATATTGCAACTGTTCATAATGTTTATAGGTCGGAGAAGCTATAACAAAGTAATCATATACATTCAGGTTTTTTATCTCTTCAAACTTTTTATAACATTGGCATATTTTTACTTTTTGTTGTGTTAATAAATCTATTGAAGATATTTGAGGCAAGCTAGATAAAACATCAAAATGTCGCTTGCCAATAGAGCCAAAACCTATGAGTAAAACTTTCACTTAAAAAACCTCATTATACTCATTTTGTGCCTGTTCAAACTCTTCCATTCTTCCAATGTCAAGCCAATACTCATGAATAGGAAAAGAGACACATTTGAGTTCCTCAGTAATAATATCTTCAAAAAGTGTCGGCATATCATAAAATTCATTTTTAGGAATATACTCAAAAACTTGCGGTGAAAGCATATATATACCTGCGTTTACAAAAAACTTATGAAGAGGCTTTTCCTCTATTGATGTTATCAGACTTCCCTCTGTCTCTATCACACCATAAGGTACCTGATAGTCATACTCACGCACGCACATAGTCGCGACAGAGCGTTCTATAAGATGAAAATCTAAGAGATGCTCAAAGTTTACATTTGTAAGTAGATCTGCATTCATCACAAAAAATGGCTCCTGCGGTCTCTCTTTTATAAGTGAAAGTGCCCCAGCAGTACCAAGTCTCTTACTCTCTTCAATGTAGTCAATATTGACACCCAAAGCACTCCCATCACCAAAATACTCTTTTATCATATCTGCTTTATAATTCACACTGATTGTAATATTAATAAAACCATACTTTGCGAAATTCTCTACTATAGTCTCTAAAATAGGCTTATTTCCAACCTTTAGAAGTGGTTTTGGAGTATCTTGTGTCAAAGGACGTAGACGCGTTCCAAGACCACCTGCCATAAGTACAACTCTGTTATGCTTTGCATCTGTCTTTAAAAGGTTGGAGAGTTCTTCGATCTTTACAAGCTTGCCATCATTGTCAACAATAGGAATCTGGTATATCTGCTTACGCACTGCTTTTTGAATAATGATCTCTTTAGCATCATTGATATTTGCAAGAGTCGGCTCTTTAAAGTAAAGACTTTCAATGGAAGAATCTAAATGCAGACCATTTAAAAGCCCACGCCGAATATCACCATCACTCAATGTTCCTATCACTTTTTCCTTATCATCTAACACAATGGCAATACGCATAGCACCCTTATCAATAACTTCAAGTGCTTCTTTAATGGTGGAATCTTTTTGCAGTAAAATATCTTTATACTTATTCATCACAACCCTCTTTTATATCATAAAACTTTTTTTGCAGTATCGAATTAAGTGCGACACTAAGTAAAACTTCTTTTATTTTTTTGCTTGTTCCCTCTAACTCATAGGGATTTTGAACACCTTTTATCATTTGTAAAAAATTTTTATCATACGCCTTATATATCGCCTTTTTTATATCTTTTTGTAATATTTTTGCATTGACAATACTCTTGGCTTGTGTTCTTCCTTTTTGTCTATCACCAATATTTACTGTAAGCTTATAAAAACTAGGAACTTCAAGTATGCCACTTGAACTGTTTCCCACAACTGCATCTACATACTTAATGGTGCTAAAATATCGTAACTGTCCGAGTGAACTAAACGCAATAGCCTTATCACCATTTTTTTGAACATAATCTTCTATCATTCTATTAATTATAGCTCCACCCGAGTCAGCATTGGCTTTTGTGAAGATAATTTTCGTATCTTTTAATTCATCTAAGGCATTGAGTAACTCTTGAAACTGCTCTTGAGGTGAGAGTTTTGACAAAGTTTCTGGATGATAAGTGACTAGAATATTTTTCTCCCCAAACTCAAACGCAAATGATTTTTCTAGTTCCTCTTTTGAGAGTAGTGGCAACTTTTTAATCTGCTCAACAGCCAAAGAGCCTACATTAAAAACTCTGCTAGGCTGTTCCCCAAGTTGTATCACCCTGTTTGCATATTCCTCCGTCGATGTAAAATGCAGATGGGCGAGTTTTGTAACTGCGTGTCGTATTGAGTCATCTATTGCACCCTCTGTAAGCTCTCCACCATGAATATGCGCAAGGGGAATATGCAGCATCATAGCTGCTATTACAACACTCAGTATCTCGTATCTATCACCCAAAATAACAACAATATCAGGCTCTAAATCAGAAAAGACTTTTGTAATATTTTTCTGCAGCTGTGCCATTGCCAAAGAGAGTGCTTCATTGCTGTCATCATCTAAATTCATAGCAATTTTTGCGTCAATTGTAAAGCCATCAGCTTCTATCTCTTTGTATGTTTCTCCATACTTTTCACTTAAATGTGTACCTGTTACAACAAGTTGTAGGCTCAAAGAAGAATCTGCATCGATCTCTGCTAAAAGTGGTTTTAGTATTCCATATTCAGCACGAGTGCTAGTGACGACACAGATTTTTCGTTTGTTCATATCAGATCATCCACTTCATAATCCCTTTTGGCGGGAGTTCCAAGAATTTCATCCCATTTCATAGGGCTCATTCCATTTCCAGGGCGTTTCACTGTAAGATTTTCAACAGTTAAGATTTCCCCTTTTTTTATCTCTTTTGCAGCAACAATGCTTTTACGAGCTACTTGCATATTTGGTATCTCACTAGGAGAAGGTTTCTTTACTTCACTGCCAAGAGCAAGCTCTATATTTCTTATACCCTGCACCATGGCTTTAAGCTCATGAGGCTCTAATGATGCTTTATGGTCAGGTCCTTGCATTGTTTTATCAAGCGTAAAATGTTTTTCTATCACACTCGCACCCAGTGCCACAGCTGCTATATCTACCTCAATGCCAAGCGTATGGTCGCTATACCCGTAAGCAACATTGAAAGTCTTACCGATGTTTGGCATGGCGCGAAGGTTCACATCTTCCATAGGAGTTGGGTACATTGTATTTGCATGTAAAATAGTGATATTTTTTTTGGGAGTTCCCGCTTCCACAAGCACTCTAAACGCAGCACCTACCTCATCCATTGTTGCCATCCCGGTAGAAAGTATTACCTTTTTTTTTAATGCCCCAACAGCACGAAGATACGGCAGGTTTGTTATCTCCCCACTTGAAATTTTAAAGATTTGCAGTCCCAAATCATCAAGCATTGCAATACTCTCCAGATCAAAAGGAGTTGAGAGAAACATTATCTCTTTATTTTTGCAATATGCCATTAGCTCTATATAGGTCACTAAATCAAGTTCAAGTTTTTTTATCATTGCAAATTGTGACTCATCAGCATCGGTAGTCTCTTTTTGATATTCTGCTTTTTGTGCATTTTTACTCACAAGTTTTTCTGCTTTAAATGTTTGAAATTTGACTGCATCTGCACCTGCATCACTTGCCACATCAATGAGTTTTTTGGCAAGTTCTACACTACCATTATGATTTACTCCAGCCTCTGCAATGATAAAAACACTCACTTTACAACGCTCCCCATTTTTATAAACCCTGAAACTTTATTCCCCTGCTTTACAACACTGCCGCTCCCTACAAAACTATTCTCCTCTACACTTACACCACCATTAAGAATTACGCCCGTAGAGATATGACAATTATTGCCGACTATAACGTCATGCTCAAGCAAAGTCCTTGAATTTATAATGCAGTTTTCACCAACCTCTACCGCTGCGTTTACCAAAGCATGATGCATCACTACCGTTCCATCTGCTACCTTTGCATGCTTGGAAACATAGGCAAAGGGGGAAACAATAACGGGAATGGTAAAGCCAAATTCTTTAAGCTTATTAAAGAGTTTAACTCTTACACTGTTGGATGCAATATGCCCAATAGTAACAAATGCATAATCATACTTTTTGCGCAGTATGTGCAATTCATCATCTGTACCTATAATAGGATAGCCCAGTACCGCTTCTGACTCACCGACATATTTTTCAATAATTCCAGCAATTTCAAAACGATTTTCTTGCTCTATCACATCAATAACACTTCTACAATGTCCACCGCCGCCAATTAAAATTATTTTCTCTTTCATAATCGTACACTACTTGGCAAATTCACCACCCTCTCTTGCAGATATTCAGCATTGCTCAAATCTGTTTTTTGACAATCTCTAAACATCTCCAACTCACTCATCAGCTTCCATATAGGCCGTGTCATCACGCCATTTTCATTGGTATAGTGCAACAATGCATCTCGATTTTCCTTATCTTTAAGTAAAACAGCCTGCAGCCAATAATTTGAACGCGTACCATGTGGCTCTTGTATAAGATTTATATCGTCAAATTGAGTAAAAAAGTTTGTATACTCCTCTGTAAGACTGCGTTTAGAAGCCAAAAATTTTTCCAACTCCTCCATTTGCGCGACCAAAAGCGAAGCATTGAGATTTGGCATACGGTAATTATAGGCAACTATATCGTGAATATACTCATAATCATGCGGAAGTTTTGCCGTTGTTGTCAAATGTTTTGCTTTTTTTGCCAACACTTCATCATCTGTAACTATTACGCCACCACCACCAGAAGTAATAATTTTATTGCCATTAAATGAAAAAGCACCAAGTTTTCCAAAAGTTCCCGTATGTTTGTTTTTATAAAAACTTCCTAAACTTTCAGCAGCATCCTCTACTAAAGTTATATGCCATGTTTCGCATATTTTTTGGATTTCGTCTATTTTGCAAGGGTGTCCAAAAGTGTGCATTGGTACACAGGCTCTGATGACTTTTTTCGTTGCTTTATTGATACACTGATTATCCTGAATTTCACAGTTTTTCTCTAAAAAATTCTCCAGTGATTGGGGGCTCATTCCCATACTGTCCAAATCAACATCGACAAAAATAGATTTCGCACCACAATAGCTAATGGCATTACAAGTGGCCACAAAGGTAAGTGGCTGGGTGATGACTTCATCACCCTCCTGTACCTCTGCTAAACGCAGTGATACATGTAAGGCTGCCGTACCGTTTACTACCGCTACAGCATACTTGCTTCCAACATAGGCGGCAAACTCCTCTTCAAATCTATCAACAAACTTTCCTACACTTGAAACAAAAGTGGAGTCTATGCACTCGTTTAAGTATTTTTTTTCATTGCCTATGAATTTTGGTTCATGTAGGGGAATAAACTCTTTTGTGTTGTAGAGGGTTTGTATAAAATTTACTATTTTTTGCATCACATCTTCTCATCAAGATATTTCTTCTTATCTTCATAATTCAAATCAGGCAGCAGCCTAAAAAACTCTTTGACTATGTCTTCTTTAGACCAGTGCAGAGACTTTTTCATTGCATTGATACTTTTTGTAAAACTGTTTAGAAGATTTTCATCGTATGCAAGTTCATTTTTTATGATGCCCAAGTTTTGAAATTTATCCATATCAAGCGTCTCTTTATCTGTATAGAACTCCTCAAAATCTTTCTCTCCCGTTGTATCACTTTTAGTAAAAAGACAAGGCCATTTTCCTTCATCTGGCAGTGTTTTTGCTTTGGCTCTTGCCTCATCTTCATCTTTGCAGAGATAAGGCTCATAGCCTTTGGATTTTAAATACTTTACAGCTATATCTGCAAAAGAGATAAGATGCAGAGCATCATCAAGTTTAGGAAAAAAAATATCTCTATTTTCTCCAAATATACAAGACATTAAGCAGAGCTCACCGCTCTCATGTGGTGTGACGAAGTAGCGTTTTATATCATTAGGCGCGACAATAGGCTGTCTTTTTTCTATACGTTTGTTAAAGCCATACAAAAGTGAGCCATCTGAAAATGCAACATTAGCAAATCGTGCCATAGAAACTTTTGTGTATTTTGAACGGCGATTAACAAACATCTCCATAATTCTCTTTGATGCTCCCATCAAATTTACGGGATTGGCTGCTTTATCAGTTGAGACACAAAAGTATTTTTTTGCTCTTTTTTGTCTGGCTTGCACTAGTGTCTTGTCAGTATTAAAAATATTGACATCAATCATACGCATTAAAGTAAAGGCATCTTTTTCACTGCGTACA
The DNA here is from genome assembly GCF_026991475.1 of Sulfurimonas sp. Classification (GTDB taxonomy): domain Bacteria; phylum Campylobacterota; class Campylobacteria; order Campylobacterales; family Sulfurimonadaceae; genus Sulfurimonas. The sequence goes on from NZ_JALXBK010000035.1 coordinate 11,560, forward strand.
TGTTTTAATGCGGAGAGATTAAGCACATAGTCATACCTGCCGTTTGCTGCTATAAAAGCATCATACTCTACACTGCCTATATCAAGAGCAAAAGTTTTGAACTCACCATCAATGTAGCCAAAAGAGCTTCTTATGTCTCGCACAAGCTCCACCATATTGTTTTCACTAATATCTACAATATGAAGCTTTTTCGGGCTGCGTTTAAATATCTCTTTTACCACTGCCTGACCGATACTTCCAGCACCACCAAGAACTAGAAAAGAAGATGCTGTTACTATATTGGACAACTCTCTTTCATACTGTTTTATATCTTCTGTAAAAAGAGCTTTTTCTCTTCCTATCAATGCTAATAATCTTTGCATACTATTTAAAATTCTTCTACTATCTTTTTCAACTCTATCTCTCTAGGCTCTAATATTTCTAAAATAGCATCAACATTTACTAAAATTCTATATGCCCACTCATGATGAAAAAGTATCATCTTCCACTCTTTGTGTACCTTATCTTTATTTGTTGTCTCTTTTTGAAGACTCCAGTAAGCTATATCGTACTCTATATGAGTAATAAGTGGTGAGATTAATGATTCGTAAAATTTCTTAAACTCTCCATTATAGTATAAGTCTCTACTTACTGCTATTTTATCTACTATTTTTATCAACTCTTTCTCTTTAGCATGCAAATGTATATCTTCTATTGGATATTTTTTATATTTTCGAATGACTGCAGTAAGAAGTTTTAAAAGTTTTTTCACACTGCGTTTCATTGTTTTACCAATCTCTATTGCCTCTTCAAGTTTCTCTACTGCTTGAATCATATGCGCTTTATAAAGCTCCTCTGAAGGTAAGTCTAACACTATTTTCTCTTTTATATGCTCTTTTTTAACATACTGTTCGACTGCTTGAGAAAAAGGCATCTCTATTGTCCCTTTTATTCTTGCTCCACCCTCTGTAGCATTAATCGTCAAAAAAGTTTTCTCTTGCTCTTTGTTTTGCATTACAGTATTTTCATAGCCATTTAAAAACATCCTCCACACTTTTGTAGTACGGACTTCGCCATCTCCACCATACGCTTCTGTATACTCATCATATGTTTTTTGCTTAATCTCATCATTTCCAAATATATGATTCTCAGCATGACTTCTTCCATCTTTAGCGTAAGCCAAATCTTGTCCAATTATTAGAATTTGTTTAAAATTCATACTACTTGCAAGCTCATACGCCATATTTGCAGCACTCATTCCAAGTCCTAAGTATCCATACTTTTCAAACTCCATAAAAGCATAATGCCAACCTGTTGGTCGCATGCTAAGTTGCAACTGTCCCTCTTTAATATTATCAAGTAACTCCTGCGCTACAATTGCAGTCAAAGCAAATACTATATCTTTTTGAAATGATGGTGTTGTATGCTCATAAAATTCACCAGTTCTTGCAGTTCTCTCTATAGTAGTCACAATATCAGGTTTAATACCCTCTTTTTCAAGAACAGGCAGACTAGCATCTGCAGCAATAATAGTCACATAATTTTGAATCTCTTTTAAAAGAGGTAACTGTTTTGAGAGTGAAGGTCCAGTGGCAACAATAATAGCAGTATCGCTGTTTTTTCCCTTATGCACAAGATTGTTAAGTTGGGGATTTTTTAACATTAAAGGTAAATTTTGCACAAAATGCTCTAAGCCTAAAAGTTCATCAGTAGCATCATTTCCTGTTGAAACCAAATAGTATCTAAAAATTTTAAGTATATTTTGATTTACTTTTTTTATATCATCCACATAGCTATTATAAAACGCTGCGTTTAATCGTAAATCATACGCTTTAAGATGTACAACCGCTAAACCTTCAACTATGCGTCTAAATATAACAGAATCAAAATCTTGTGTATGAATAAGTATAACTCTTTTAGAAACTATATCTTCTGAAATATCTGTAAGATTGAGTGCAATGTAGAGCAGTTCTAGCTCTGGTTCAAAAACATAAATAAATTCGTGAAAATGATTTTGCAGGAGCATATTTATAAGATGGCCATTACCTATGCCATAAATATACATAATTTTATAGAGCTTATACTCTTTCATAAGTTCAACATAAGTCTCTTCTATATCATCTATGGGTCGTTTTTCATACATAAAAGTATTTGTCTGAGTATCAAGAATATTTGCATCGGCATAGTGCCCACTTGCGAAGACTTCATATTTTTCATTGGTAGTTAGTTGGGAAAGTTTTGCGGATAGCTCTGCGTTTACGCTCTCTAACGCTGCTATATTTTTACTATATATACTCATAAATGAACCTGCTTTTTAAAGCTAAAAAGCAGGTTTCATTCCACTTTAACTACCTATTGAAGTAGTCTTAGAACATTTTGTTGTACAGCATTTGCTTGACTCATAGCATAAGCACCAGATTGCGCTAATATGTTATGTTTTGCAAAGTTTGCACTCTCTGCAGCAAAGTCAACATCACGAATTTGAGATTCAGCAGCCGTAACATTTACCTGTGTAACAGAAATATTTCTTACAGTAGACTCAAGTTGATTTTGAGTAGAACCGATGTTTGAACGAATTGCATCAAGTTGTTTCAATGCAGAATCAGTTGTACGAATAGCTTTTTCAGCACTATCTCTTGTAGTTACATCAATCTGACTAAGTGTACTACTTGTCTCTCCTGAAAGTTTTGCGCTTACTGTAAAACCAACATGTGAAGCACCAGCTGTCATTTGAACATTATGATCAGAAACTAAAGTAATATCACCAGTATTCACTTTTTGTGCGAGACCAGATATACCAGATACCGCACTAGCACCAGAGACTTTAATATCACTACCATCATTTGAATGTAAAACAAGAGAACCACCTTCATTAGTAGCAACAACACCTGTTTTACTTGTTTGTGCATTAATGGCGTTCATTAATGAACCATCAGAGTCACTCGCCTTAACATCAACTTTACCAATATCTATACCATTTATTGTCAATTGACCTGCACTGATTGTACCAGAAGTAACAGCAGAACCATCAACTTCAGTAGAAGCTATAGCAGTTACTTCAGTTTTTGTAGATACAGCATTAATAGCCATTGCTTTTGCCCAAGCAGAATCAGCACTGTGTGCAATACTTACAGTATCGTTAGCTTCACCTAAATCAGCAGAAGTTGCACCAACTTTTACAGCAGAGCTAAGTGCATCAGTATTAATTGTTAACGCACCAGCAGCAGTAAGTGCTTTCGTATCAACAGCCACACTACCTGTAGCATCAACATGACGACCAATAGTATTTGTCTGTGTATTTGAGATGTTTATACCCACTGTTTCATTAGAGTATGCACCAATGTGGAACGCTTTATTTTGAAAACTACCATCAAGTAGTTTTTGACCATTAAACGAAGTAGTTTTTGCAATGTTATTTGCTTCTTGCATAAGTTTGTCAATGTCTGACTGAATAGCTTTACGAGAGTCAGCATTTTGACCATCAGAAGCAGCTTGAATTGATTTTGTTCTTACAGTGTTAATGATATTTTCATACTCATCAAGTGCACCATCGGCAGTTTGAGCAACACCAACACCATCATTCGCATTACGAATAGCTTGACCAAGACCTGTCGCTTGTGATTTCAATTGATTTGCAATAGCAAGACCAGAAGCATCATCAGCAGCGGTATTGATACGAAGACCAGAACTTAATCTCTCAAGAGATTTGTCCAAAGAGACATTGTTTTGAGTAGCATTACGATGCGCATTCATCGCACCAATGTTTGTGTTAATTCTAAAACCCATAATAAATCCTTTTCTATGGAAGAGCCTTTCGCTCTTGTATTTTTTAATTTTATCTTTAGGCTTCCTTGCCCTAGATGCAAACTAAATCGGTCATCAAAAAAAATACTTTAGAAAAAGTTGTAAATTTTTATAATTTTTCACAATTTAATCTTTTTTAGCTACACTTCCACAATCAAAAAACAAATCACTCTACTATATATATAGGAAAAAGAATTGAAGTTAATTATTGTTGAATCACCTGCAAAAGCCCGTACTATCAAAAACTTTTTAGGCAAAGGGTATGATGTTATTGCATCAAAAGGGCATATCCGTGACCTGCCAAAATCCCGTTTTGGAATTACTCTTGATGAAGAGAAACATGAACTTGTACCTAAGTACTCCGTAGCAAAAGAGAACGCGCCTACTGTAAAAGAGATACGCGAAAAAGCTAAAAAAGCGGACATCATCTATATCGCGACCGATGAGGATCGCGAGGGTGAAGCTATAGGATGGCACATCGCCCATGCTATTAAAAAAGACCCGTTAGAACTTCCTCGTATTGTCTTTCATGAGATTACAAAAACTGCCATAAACCATGCCCTTGAATCAGCAAGAAAAATAGATATGGATATGGTAAATGCGCAACAAGCTCGTCGTCTGCTTGATAGAATAGTAGGGTATAAACTCTCTCCTCTTTTAGCATCAAAAATCCAAAAGGGTCTAAGTGGTGGGCGTGTTCAAAGCTCGACACTCAAGCTTGTCGTAGATAAAGAGCGTGAAATTAAAGCCTTTATTCCTCAAGAGTATTGGAGTATAGAGACTGCGTTTAAAACAAATATTGATGCAAACCTTATAAAACATAATGGTGAAAAAATAGAGAAACTCTCTATTAAAAACAAAGAATCAGCAGATGCAATTACACAAAGTGTTAAAGATGATGCCTTTGTCATTGCAAAAATAGAGACAAAACAGCGTAAAAGTTCTACTCCACCACCATTTATGACTTCAACACTCCAACAAACTGCCTCAAGCAGACTTGGATTTACACCGAAAAGGACAATGATGGTAGCCCAAACACTCTACGAGGGTGTAAAAACTCCAGATGGAACTTCAGGGGTTATTACCTATATGAGAACCGATTCACTCAACTTGGCTCAAGAGGCAGTTGGTGCAGTTCGTGGAATAATTGAGAGTAGATTTGGAAAAAAATATCTTCCAAAAGAGCCAAAAACATACAATAAAAAATCAAAAAATGCACAAGAAGCACATGAGGCTATTCGCCCTACTATGTTGCAGTTTACGCCAGAAGTTGCACAATCATTTTTAAAAGCAGATGAGATAAAACTCTATCGTCTTATTTATGAGCGTTTTATGGCATGTCAAATGGAAGATGCACGATTTGAACAACAAAGCATCATCTTTAAAGGCAATGAAAATGAGTACCGTGCAAGTGGTAGAAAGCTTATTTTTGATGGTTTTTACGCTGTAACTGGTGCAGAAGATAAAGACAAACTCCTTCCAGTATTAAAAGAAGGTGATAAAGCAGAGATTCAAAGCATAAAACCAGAGCAACACTTCACTGAGCCGCCTGCTCGTTACTCTGAAGCATCATTAATTAAGAAACTTGAATCTGAAGGGGTTGGTCGTCCATCAACTTATGCACCGACCATTGCAACACTCTCAAACCGTACCTATGTGACTATTGAGAAAAAGCAGATTATTCCTACTGAAATCGCTTTTACTGTTACAGAAATTTTAGAGAAAAATTTTCCGAACATTGTGGACATTAACTTCACTGCAAATATGGAAGAAGAACTCGATGAGATTGCTGAGGGAAAAGTCAACTGGCAAAAACTACTCCTTGATTTTTATGGAAAATTTATGAAGCAAATTGAAGAGGGAAAAGAGAACATAGTCTCTCTCAAACTTGCAAAACCACTTGGCATCACTTGTCCAAAATGTGGTGAGCATGAGCTACTACTTCGTTCTGGTCGCTTTGGAAACTTCATCGCCTGCAGTGGTTTTCCTAAGTGTAAATATACACAGCAGTGTGATGAGGAAGGAAATGCAGTCGAGAAAAAAGAGACGACTGCCGATGAAAAGTGTGACAAATGTGGCGCAGATATGATAGTTAAAAATGGACGCAACGGGCAGTTTTTAGCCTGTTCAAACTATCCTGATTGTAAAAATACAAAAAGCATCAATGTCGAAGAGAAAGTGAGTGAAACACCTTGTCCCGATTGTGGCGGTAAAATCAGCCTGAAAAACTCACGCAGAGGACCATTCTGGGGATGTGAAAATTATCCTGAATGTAAGTTTATTTCAAAATTTGAACCAACTACCATCAAGTGTAAAGAGAAAGGTTGTACGGGTGTTTTAGCACCGAGAACATACAGAAACAAAGAAGTGTACGAGTGTGTAAAATGTAAAGCACGTACACCGCGTGAAGAGATTGACGAGAAAAAATAGACCATGAAAATAGGAATCATATCAGACAGCCATACTAAAGTAAAAAAAGCGCGTAAAGCGGTCAATATGCTTTTAGAAAATGGTGTTGATTTTTTTATTCATGCTGGTGATATTGTCGAAACACAAACGCTTGATATTTTAGAAAATTCAGGTAAAAAGTACATTGCAGTTTATGGAAATAATGATGCGCATCTAGCAGAGTATCATAACCGCTATCATCTTGTTCAAGAGCCATACTACTTTAAACTTGCAAATACAAAATTTAAACTCATGCATCTACCATTTTATATGAGCAGTGATGCAGAGGTCATTATATTTGGACATACCCACAAATTTGAGACGGAGTTTGTGGAAGGTTCTCTCTTTTTAAACCCTGGAGAGGTCTGTGCAAGAAACAAACCCACATCTGAATGTGTACTGCTTGAGGTACTTGACGATGAATTTATAGTAAAATACTACACACAAACCAAAGGCGAAGATAGCTACACTCTTAAAGAGACTTTTTCGTTTACAAGGCAAAAATAGTGAATGAAGAGATATTTTTATGTTCTATCTGCAACATCAATAGCGGCACTTGTAAAGAGGATTGTAAATTTTGTTCTCAAAGTGTAAGATACAAAGCAGATATAGAACGCTACAAGCAAAAACCAATGGAACAAATTCTTCAAGAGGCACAAACTGCTAGAGACAATGGTGCTTTGGGATTTTGTTTAGTAACCGCAGATAAAGGGCTTACAGATAAAAGCCTAAAATTTGTGTGTGATGTTGCAAAAGAGGTACAAAAAGTAGCTCCCGAGCTGCGTTTAATAGGATGCAATGGAACAGCAACGCTAGAACAACTCTTAATCCTTAAAGGATCTGGCATAAAAGCTTACAACCACAACCTAGAGACTTCAGAAACTTTTTACCCAAACATTTGTACAACACACCCATGGAGTGAGCGTTATGAAACTTGCCAAAATGTAAACGCAGCAGGACTAACCCTCATCAGTGGTGGTATTTTTGGACTTGGAGAGAGTCAAGAAGATAGAGTTGCAATGCTGCAATCTCTCAAATCTCTCAACCCAAGCTCCGTGCCAATTAACTTTTACCATCACAATGTTGCACTAGAACTTGAGCCAAATCCACTTACAACTGATGAAGCACTTGCTCTTATTAGACTTACAAGAAAAACAGTTGATAAAGCACAAAGGATTATGGTTGCAGGAGGGCGTGAACTTATGTTTGGTGAGCGTCAGGCAGAGATATTTCAAAATGGGGCAAACTCCATTGTCATAGGAAACTACTTAACGACAAAAGGAAGAGGGATGCATCAAGATTTAGAAATGCTTCGATCTCTTCACTTAGAAGTTGCAAAAAAAGTAAACTAACATGACTGATAACGTTATACTCATTGTAACAATTTCACTTATTATAATGTTATCGCCATTTATTGCAAAGGCGCTTCGTCTTCCCACAACACCCATCGAAATCATCTTAGGTTCACTCTTTGGGTATGCTGGATTTTTGCATGATGAGCATCTTTTTAATTTAGTTGCAGAGTTTGGATTTTTATACCTTATGTTTATTGCAGGAACGGAGATTAATCTCAAGGATGTCCTTAAAACGCCAAAGAGGATTGTTAAAAAAGTCTCTCTTTACCTCATCATTCTCTATATATTTTCTATTCTCTTTGCAATGCAATTTCATCTTGGAAAGATTTTTATAGTACTACTCCCTCTTATCTCTGTAGGACTTGTCGCTTCACTTGCAAAAGAGTATGGAAAGACGCCATGGCTTAACCTCTCTATGGTTGCAGGTGGCATAGGAGAAGTGACAAGCATTGTCATTCTTACCATTACTGCGGCTGCTTTGAAATCAGGTGTAGGGCTTGTCCTTTTTCAACATATTATGGCACTTCTCGCTTTTTTACTTTTTATGTTTTTACTTTTTCGTTTTATGCAGCTACTTTTTTGGTGGTTTCCAAAAGTAGCAACAGCACTTATGCCCCATCAAGATAGAGCGGAACAAGATATTAGACTCTCTATGGGTATCTTTTTTCTGCTTGTAGGTGCTATGCTATACCTTCATCTTGAACTTGCACTTGGCTCTTTTTTAGCAGGAATATTTATTCCATCATTTTTTCAACATAAAAGAGAACTTCCTGAAAAACTTGCATCATTTGGATTTGGATTTTTAATTCCTATCTTTTTCATCCATATCGGCAGTTCATTTCATCTTGATGCACTCTTTATGAATGGGCTTATAAAAGAGGCTCTTATTATTACTATTGTAATGATTTTAATGCGACTTATTGCTTCTGTAGTCTTTTTAAAAGAACTTGGCATTACAGATACCATTCTCTTTGGACTCTCACACTCAATGCCACTTACACTTCTCATCGCGATGGCTACACTTGCATACACAGCCCACTCTATCGATACACTACACTACTACGCTTTCATACTCGCCTCACTCTTTCAAGTAATCAATGTTATGATTATCATCAAAATCATCAACAAAAGGCGGACATAGTGGCTAGATCTGTTTTACTACAAATTGCCCGTGATGCCATAGAAGAAGTACTGCAGGTGCAGCAAAAAATAGATAGAAATGCCCTCTTTCAAGAGTATATTTTGCTTCAAGAGCCTGTTGTAACTACTGTAAAAATTTATCTCAATGATGAACTTAGAGGTATGTATAAGGATGCGAATAGCAACTCGCTTTTAGAAGCAATTATAAACGCAGCAAGAAAAGCTGCGTTTGAAGATACAAATTTCACACCCCTACTCGTCTCCCAGTATCTACAGTGTGAAATTGAAATTATTTTAGAGACAGATGAGGGGGAAATTAGAGAGAAAGATTCCCCTCTCACTACTTCTTAGAATTCAAATAATTTGCTATAGCATAACCATGGTTTAGCCCAAGAGCAATACTTCCTCCACTCTCTTGAGTGATGTCACCAGCTACAAAAAGTCCTTTTACATTTGTCTCATAATTTTCATCATGAACAGGTTTTCCATCTTCCTCTTTTATGCCAGAACTTGCAAGAAATGCACTTGGAGTTGTACCGCCAATAGCGTAAATAACTCTATCGTACACTTCTGGCTCTATTTCATTAAAAAGGACATTGATTCTTCCATCTTCAGTCGCCTCAAGCCCATCAACATTCACACCTAAAATAGGTCGTACTTCATTGTGCATAATTGCATTTGCAATGTTTTGTTGGTTAGTAGGATTGGCACGACGAAAAGTTTCGCGTCTGTAACATATTGAAACGTCATTGTTCTCACTCAAATCAACAGCATACTCAACAGCGCTATCTCCACCACCCACTACTAAAATTTTCTCACCAGAGCTACATTCATCAGTAGTATAATTTACTTTTTTTCTAATTGCTGGCGGAATTTTATAGTCAGGTTTATTAGGTTTACCCATACGCCCAATAGTCACAACAACATATTTAGCTTTAATGCTTTTACCTGCCATATAAATATTGAAATAGTCATTCTCTTTTTCAATACCAGTAACTTCAACATGCGTCTGTAACTCTATGGCATGTTGTTTGAGTATCTCATCAAAGAAGTCTAAGGTTGTCTCTTTAGTACCATCTATAAAATAGATATTTCCATCAAGCTCAACCTTTTGCCCTTTCCACTCAACATCTACTCGTTTATTATCTTTATAATATTTGCGAATTGTAGAGTTGTGATTTTCATCTTTTTCTAGTAAAACAATATCTTTTATGCCTTGCATATACCCTTCAATAGCAGCAGCAATACCTGCAGGACCCGCACCAACAATAGCTAATTCATATACTTTTTCCATAACTACCTCTCTTTAAAGTTTTAAATAGTTTAGCACATTTATACTAATTTGTCAGGAAATTTTGTCATAAATTTTTGTAATTTTGGAGCAATTATAACTTGACAATATCCTTGTGATACATTTTGATTATAATAATTCTGATGGTAAGATTCAGCAGGATAAACCTCAGGCAAAAAAGAAACTTCTGTCACTATTTTTTGTGCAAAATCTTTTTGATGTTCTTTGATGGAATTTTCTATAAGCTCTTTTTCGCTCTCATTAGCATAGTAAATCACAGAACGATATTGTGTGCCTTTGTCTGCACCTTGAGCATTGAGCGTAGTTGGGTTATGTACTTCAAAGAAAATATCTAAAATTTCATCTAACGATATTACATCCGCGTCATAGTGTATATCTACAACCTCCGCATGCCCCGTAGCACCTGAACAGACATTCTCATAGCTAGGATTTGGGCGCGCTCCACCCGCATAAGCACTCACAGCAGAGAGAACCCCTTTTACATTTCTATAAACAGCCTCTATACACCAAAAACATCCACCACCCAGTACAATTCTCTTTTCATTCATAAATTCTTCCTCTTTTTATTATGGTTTTCTACTTAATTATCGCATAAAATCTTTAAACTTCTATACGTCTACTTTGTATCAATCAGTCATTAAGTAATATATAAAAATCATATGTTTAATCTATATATAGGTATAATTATAGTGGTATGAAAAAATGAATAAAAAAAGCAAAATGTTAAATAATAAACTAATAGATCCTATGGAAATCATTGTTAATCATACAGATGCATTGATATATGTTATTGATTTGAAAACATATGAGATTTTGTATGCAAATAAGAAATGTATAAAAGAGTTTGGCCAAGTAATTGGTAAAGTTTGTTATACAACTCTTCAAATAAATGAAGATTCTCCATGCTCTTTTTGTCCTTTAGCTTGCACTGATGATTCATCCCAATTTCCTATTGATAAAACCTTTGAATGGGAAAACAAAAACTCTAAAAATGGATGTTATTACTCTTTTCGTGCGCATACAGCTTTATGGAGTGATAACAAAGAGGTCATCATAAATATTGGTGTAGATATAACAGAACCAAAAAAGCTTGAAAAAGCACTTTTAGAAGAGAAAAACAGGGCAATAGCATCTTTTAAAACTCTCTTAGATGCAACAATAGAAGCCATTTTAATATTTGATGAAAATAAAAAATGTGTACTAGTGAATAAAGTGGCTATAGAACTTTTTGGTTACGCTAAAGAGGAAATAATAGGTAAATTTGCTTTAGAATTTGTTGATTCCAGCTCCCATGATTTAGTAAAAAATTATATTCAGCTAGATGATAAAGAACCATATGAAGCTAATATGCTTAAAAAAAATGGTGTTTCTTTTCTGGCAATGATACGTGGACATAATCTACTCTTAGCTGGAAAGAAGGTAAGAGTATCAGCTATTATGGATATTACAGATAGAAAAAAGTACGAAGAGAAGATATTAAAACTTGCTTATTATGACATTTTAACAGGTTTACCAAACAGATTACTACTGAAAAAGTATATACAAACATCACTCCAAAGAAGTCATAGAAACAATGAATATAATGCATTAATGTTTATAGATTTGGATAATTTTAAAGGAGTAAACGACACGATTGGACATGATGTTGGTGATTTAGTACTCGTAGAGGCTGCACTTAGAATAAAAAATGCAATACGAGAAAATGACATTGCAGCAAGATTAGGCGGTGATGAGTTTGTTGTTCTGCTCGATATATCTAAGAAAGATCGTGATGCAGCGATGGATAGTGTACGCATTATTGCACAAAAGATATTAGAGTCTTTAGAAGCTCCATATATGATAAAAAATTATGATTTTCGAATAACGGCAAGTATTGGTATTAAGCTTTTTAAGGTAGTGTTCAATAATCTGTGTCAGCATCGGATAATTCCTAAAATTGTATCATAAATCTAAAGCATCATCCAACCTGCCATCGAAAAAGATGGCAAGTTGTGAGATGGTAAGTGACCAGTTCCGA
>NZ_JALXBK010000036.1 GCF_026991475.1 Sulfurimonas sp.
GGTTCGTTGTTTATTAAGTTTCCGCGCATAGCGAATGTTGTTGTCGGTAAAAGTAGTGTGTCTTTGTAGTCCATTGAAACCTCAAAATATTATTATAATTATAAATTCTTTGCATTGTATCTTTAATGTGTTTAAAAGCTGATAAAACTGCTATAATATGGTATGAAAACACATCTAATATTTATTGGTAATAAATTTACTTATAACCCACCTTTGAAAGAGTATATTTTACGAAGTTTAGAAGCAGATCTTGCTTTTATAGATATGATAAGCTTTTTAAAAGATGGAGATACATCTTTGTTCCTCTACCTTGAAGAGGCTCTAAACGCAGCTAATAGAGTTGTGATTGTCACTACAAAACAGAACTTTTCAACGATTGGAAAAGTAATCTGTACAGCAACGAATGACAATCAAATTCTTCGTGATGGTATGCTTATTCCTCAAAAAGCTTCTCTATTTGAAGAGAGAAGTTACCTCTTAGAATACAATGGTTCTTTTGTGAATGTTCTGCAGATGGATGAGGGAGAAAAGATGCCCGAAATTTTACTGCATAATAGTGAAATAAAGGCAGTTGCCCATATTTTTGAAGAGGAGAGGGAGACTTTGGTAAATATTCTTACTCCAATTGCGCAAACTTATGAGGTGCATTTTGATTTTGTACAAAAAGTCGAGGGATGGTTGAGACTAGATATTTATAGTAAAAAATATGGAGATATTACAAAATTTATGGAGGCATCTAAAAAATTACTTCCTAAAAAATTCATAGCATCTTCAAATATTATTGAATATGTTATTGATAAACTTTACCATAGTGGAAAAAAGGTGAGTTTTGCCGAAAGTTGTACAGGTGGATTACTTGCTTATTATTTTACAAAACAAAATGGAGCATCAAAAATCCTCGAAGGCTCTTTGGTGACGTACTCCAATGCATTAAAAGAAAACTGGCTTGCAGTTGATCATACTATTTTAGAAGAGAATGGTGCAGTGAGCGCTGCTGTAGTAGAAGAGATGAGTGATGGTGCTTTGAATGTAAGTGATGCTGATTATGCACTTGCAATAAGCGGAATAGCAGGTGATGCAGGAGGAACTGATGAAAAACCAGTGGGGACTGTTTATATCGGTGTACGTAGTCAAACGCAGCACATTGAAAAACATCTGCATTTTTTTGGAGATAGAAACTATGTACAGCACCAAAGTGCACTTATGGCTATAAAAATGTTGCTTCTTCTGGATAAAGAGACTTTTTTCTAAATTCTTTGTCAAATATCTTGACATATAAAATCTTTTTGTCTATAATTTCGACCTCTTAACAATAAGAGGCAAATGTCTTGTTAGCTCAGCTGGTAGAGCACGTCACTTTTAATGATGTGGCCGATGGTTCGAATCCATCACAGGACACCATTTTTAAACTAAAAGATAATAATAATTTTTCTATTATTTAAGGAAGAATTTTACGAAGCATACTGATAGTATGTAAATAAGATTATGACGTAGAATAATTTAAAATTTGCGGTGGTAGTTCAGTTGGTTAGAATACCTGCCTGTCACGCAGGGGGTCGTGGGTTCGAGCCCCATCCACCGCGCCACTTTTTAGTTTAGATGGGCGCTTAGCTCAGTTGGTAGAGCGCTACCCTTACAAGGTAGATGTCACTGGTTCGAGTCCAGTAGTGCCCACCATTTTTTGTTTATTTGCACTCAAATTTATAACTCACATACTTTTAGTATGCTTCGTTAAAAATTTTAGCACAACTAAATCAAAAAAATATTTTGTTAACAGCCTTTTGTTAAATGAAAGATAATGACCCTTTCGTCTAGTGGCCAAGGACACTATCACTTCATGGTAGTAACAGAGGTTCAAATCCTTTAGGGGTCGCCATTATTTTGGTGTTTTAGATTTTAAAATCTAAATTTATGATTTTTCTTTTAATCTAGGAAAGACTGAATGAGGTATACATTAAGTATCCGAATGATGGATTGACGACGAGTAAAATAAAAAGCATTATTTAGGGCGCTTAGCTCAGTTGGTAGAGCGCTACCCTTACAAGGTAGATGTCACTGGTTCGAGTCCAGTAGTGCCCACCATTTTT
>NZ_JALXBK010000037.1 GCF_026991475.1 Sulfurimonas sp.
ACATCTTCTGTGAGTTCTATGATGTCTAAGTTTTTACCATTAAATTCTACCTGTTTTCCAACACTTCTTGCACTTGCTAGTGGCACAAGTTTTGCCAAAGGAAAGTCAATCTCTTCTAACACTCTTAGTATCTCTTCACCAACTGCACCATTTGCACCAACAACTGCAACATTATATTTTTTCATCTATTATCTCCTATTTTCTAGTATCTAAAAAAAGTTCATCTTTTTGTATCTCTTGATTTTCGCTTAGTATTACTGAGCGTTCAACTACAGAGAGTAACTCTCTTATATTTCCTGGCCAATTATATGTAAGCAGTTCATCTCTTGCATCATCAGAAAAGGTTTTTATTTCAAAGCCGTATTTTACACAATTTTGTGCAACCATTGCGTTTGCAATTGGTAAAATTTCCTCTTTTCTCTCTCGAAGGGGAGGGATGTTGAGTGGAATTGTATTTAGCCTATAGTATAAATCTTCTCTAAACTCCCCATTTTCTATTTTTGTTTGTAAATTTGCATTTGTAGCAGAGATGACTCTTATGTCAATCTTAGTTGCTTTTGATGCACCTAAACGCCGTACTTCTTTCTCTTGCAAAGCACGAAGCAGTTTTGCTTGGACACCATAAGGCATCTCTGCAATTTCATCTAAAAAGAGAGTGCCACCATTAGCAAGCTCAAATTGTCCTGCTTTTGCCTCTTGTGCATCTGTAAATGCACCTTTTTCAAAACCAAAAAGCTCACTCTCTATAAGATTTTCAGGTATTGCTGCCATATTAATAGCAACAAAAGGCTTTTTCGCACGGAGTGAATTTTTATGGATATATGAAGCAAAAACCTCTTTTCCCACACCACTCTCACCAAGTAGAAGCACGCTTGCATCTGTTTTTGCTGCTTTACTTGCTATTGTGATAACTTTGTCCAAAGAGAGAGATGAAGCTAAAAAATCTTTTACACTTTTTTTGTTACTTTTAGAAGATTTCTTTTTGGCATTGAGAACCTTTGCCTCTCTCTCTATTGCGGCAACTAAAGTATCTACATCAAAGGGCTTGAGTAAAAAATCTTTTACCCCAAGGTGAATAGACTCTATAGCTCTGCTAAGTGTTGCGTTCCCAGTCATAATTATGATTTCATATCTGCCATTTAACTCTTTTACAAACTCTATGCCATCCATTTTAGGCATATTAATGTCTGTAATAACTAACTCGAAACTGTCATCTAATTTTTTCAATGCATCCACTGCATTTTTAAATGTGACTATCTCATACTCTTTATAATCGCTCATTGCAATTTCAAGAGATTTTCGCATATTAATATCATCTTCTACTATTGCAATTTTCAATTAAAGTCCTAGTTCTATGGCTGTTTTAGATGCGAAATTTTAACAAAATTATCATTAAAATCGACTTTGAAACATGTTGTTTTAAGAGTAATAATGGTAGTTGAATTGATTTGGTTATTTGTAGTGGTATCTTTGGAACGTATATCTAACCCTAGTTGATGAATATAGTCAATAAATTCCTGACGATGATGTGAAATTAATTTTACAAAATTATTTTGTTCATTTGCAGGTAAAATAAGCGTTTGAGCAGGTATACCTCTGCATTTTTTCATACTTTTAGATATATCTAAACTCTCGTTAAATAAAACATCATTTTTGACTATATATTTATAAGAGATAAGGTATTCACCTGCGTTTAAAGCAAATGAAGAGAGAATAATTATTGTGCAAAGTCTGAGTGTGAAAGAGTGATTTCCATCTCTACTTCGCATAAACCATCTTTAAAAGTTGTTTCAACAATATTTGCATTTCTTACCATTGCTTGAACGGATGTTCTTACAGTTGAGCGTTTTACCATCATATTTTTAATGAGGTCTTGTCCATCTACACTAACACCTTTTACTTTCTCTGCGATGAGTCTGTAAGCATCAGCTGTTGCCGCTCGTTTTGCAAGTGCATAGGCTTGAGCAGGTGAAGTAGTATTAACTGGTGCGACACCTTGACCAACTACACTAATAATAAGTGGTTCGTGAATACTTAGCACATCCTTTTTTTGCTTAGTCATCGGATGCTGCGTTTTTGCTGGGCACATCTTTGACTTTTTTTCATCTTTATATGTTACATTTATTGTAGTGTTGTTTGGTACAGCAATAGTTTCTGCTTTATTTACTGGTACTTCAGGTACAGCTTTCTTTTCTTGTGCAGCACACGCAGTCATATATAACAATGAGATCAATATCAAAGAGTACTTCATTTTTTATCCTTAGTGGAGTGAAAAACTCCAGTTTTATATCTTAATAGTGCTTTTGTAGCAATTACTATTCCAAACCTAAAGAGGGAGCTTCTGGAGTTACTTCTTCATCTTCCTCTTTTTTAGGACAACGTGAAATGCTTACAACTTCATCACCTTTTACTATGTAGACACCAGAAGTGTTTCTGCTTGATTTTGAAATAGTTTGCATATCTACTCGAATCATTTTTCCAGCTTTTGTAAGAGCCATCATATCCATGCCCTCATCAACCATCAAACAACCGACAATATACTTACCTGTTTTTGTTGTCATTTTCATAGCAATAACACCTGAACCAGCACGATTCGTAAGTCTATACTCTCCAGCATTAGTACGTTTACCTATACCTTTTTCTGCTACAACAAGTATCTCTTGCTCATCACTTGCTATGATGTTTGCATCTACGACTTCATCACCCTCATGTTTGAACTTAATACCTCTTACACCACGAGTGGAACGTCCTTGTTCTCGTGTTTTTTCTATTTCAAATTTAATACATTGTGCAAGTTTTGTAACGATAAAGAGATATTTTATATCTTGATTAGCAATTTTTGCAGTAATAAGTGCGTCATCATCATCAAGTACAATAGCTCTTACACCATTACTTCTAATGTTGTTAAATTCGCTTAAGTTTGTTCTTTTTACAATACCATTTTTGGTGAAGAAGACTAAAGATTTATCTTCACTAAAGTCAGTTGTAGGAATGATAGATTGAATCTGTTCATCTGCTACGAGATTTATAAGATTTACTACTGCTTTCCCTTTTGCTGTTCTGCTTCCTTCTGGAATTTTGTAAACTTTTAACCAGTGAAGTTGTCCTCGATCTGTTACAAAAAGAAGTGTGTCATGTGTGTTACAAGTAAAGAAATTTTCAATAAAATCATCTTCATAAGTGGTAACAGCAGTTTTTCCTTTACCACCACGTTTTTGTTTTTCATAATTTACAAGTGGTACACGCTTGATGTAACCTCTATGTGTAATTGTCACTACCATAGGTTCATTAGGAATCAGGTCTTCAATGTCAATATCGTCATAGTCATCTTCAATTTCAGTTCTTCTTTGTGTAGTATATGTAGATAGCACTTCATCAAACTCTTCACTGATAATACCATGTAAAACTGCTTCACTTTTTAAAATAGATTCTAAGTAGTTGATGAGTTTCATAAGCTCAGCAAGCTCATTTTCAATTTTTTCTATCTCAAGACCAGTTAAACGTCCAAGTCTCATAGCAACAATGCTTTGTGCTTGGATAGGGCTAAAGTCAAATTCGCTTACAAGATTTTCGCGTGCTGCTTCTTCATTCTCTGAAGCACGAATAACACGAATAACTTCATCAATAATATCAATCGCTTTTTTCAAACCTTCTAAAATGTGTGCACGAGCTTTTGCTTTTTCAAGATCAAAAATAGTACGACGAATGATGATAGTTTTACGGTGATTTATAAAATGTTTTAAAATATCTATGATTCCAAAGATTCTAGGTTCTTGATTTAATATAGATAGCATAATAATACCAAAGGTAGTTTGCATAGCCGTCTGTTTATAAAGATTGTTTAAAACTATTTCACTCATTGCATCGCGTTTAAGTTCAATAACGACACGCATACCATCACGGTCAGACTCATCACGAATAAGTGAGACACCATCTATCATTTTATCTTTTACAAGATTTGCAATATTTTCTATAAGGCGAGATTTATTGACTTGGTATGGAAGTTCATCAATAACAATAATCTCTTTTTTAGCACTCTGCTCAATATGTGTTTTGGCACGGACTTTTATACGTCCACGACCAGTTTCATATGCATCCATAATTCCTTTTTTACCAAAAATGATACCACCAGTTGGAAAGTCTGGTGCTTTGATATGCTCCATAATCTCAGGAAGTGTAATGTTTGGATTTGCAAGGAGTGCTTTGAGTCCATTCATAATCTCAGTAGGATTATGCGGTGGAATATTTGTAGCCATACCAACTGCAATTCCTGAAGAACCATTTATAAGGAGATTTGGAACGCGAGTTGGCATAACATCAGGCTCTTTTGTAGTTGCATCGTAGTTGTCTATCATATTTACTGTGTTTTTCTCTAAATCTTTGAGAAGTTCACCGGCATATTTTGTCATACGCGCTTCTGTATAACGCATAGCAGCCGCAGAATCACCATCAACTGAACCGAAGTTTCCTTGTCCGTCAACAAGCTCCATACGCATAGAAAAATCTTGAGCCATACGAACGAGTGCATCATAAACAGCAGTATCACCATGTGGATGGTACTGTCCAATTACATCACCGACGATACGAGCAGATTTTTTGTATTTTGCACCAAAAGAGAGGTTAAGTTTATCCATTGCATAGAGTATTCTTCTGTGTACAGGTTTTAGCCCGTCTCTTACATCAGGAAGTGCACGCCCAACAATAACACTCATTGAGTAGTCTAAATAAGAGTTTTGAAGCGTCTCTTCTATATTTATAGTTTGTATTTCACCATTATGTAACAAGTTGCCCATTAAAACACCTAAAAATTAAATTCTCCTATTCTACACTTTTATGGCTTAATAAAATGTTTAATAAAAAAAAAATTTTAGGTAAAGGAGATTGATTAAAAAATAGGCAGTAGTTTTAATCTTAAGTAGAAAATTTATTCTATACTTATAACTGAAAATTAACTCAAAAGGATTCTTATGAAGAAATGGTTAGTAGCCTTATTGCTGGCTTTACCATCTTTAGCAATGGCTAAAGACAAACTAGATACAGGAGATACAGCGTGGATGATGATGTCTACAGCATTAGTATTGCTTATGACACCTGCAGGTCTTGCTCTTTTTTACGCTGGTATGACTAGAAGTAAGAATGTACTTAATACTTATGCAATGGTTTTTGGAGCATTTGTTGTTGCGTTTGTTGTATGGATTGTTGCTGGTTATTCTATTGCGTTTGGTACAGCCTCATCATCTGCTGTTCAAAATATTATGGGTGGATTTAGTAATGTTTTCTTAGATGGTATTAAGTGGACTGATTTAAGTGGAACTTATCCTACTTATGTATTTGTTGCTTTTCAAGGTACTTTTGCTGCTATTACAGTTGCAATTGCATCTGGTTCAGTGATTGAGCGTATTAAGTTTTCTACATGGCTTGTGTTTGTAGCTATTTGGGGACTTGTTGTTTATGCTCCTATTGCACATATGGTATGGGGTGGAGGAATCCTCATGAAACTTGGTGCATTAGATTTCGCTGGTGGTACTGTTGTTCATATGAATGGTGGTTTGGCTGGACTTGTTCTAGCTATTTTAGTTGGTAAACGCGCTGGATATCCTAGATCTGCTATGAAGCCTGCTACTGTACTTTTAACTGCGCTTGGTGCAGCTCTATTATGGTTTGGTTGGTATGGATTTAATGCAGGGAGTGCATTTGGTGCGAACGCTATTGCTGGTCTTGCTCTTCTTACTACTACTGTTGCAACTGCAATCGCTGCAATTACATGGATGCTTGCTGAGTGGTTTGTTTATAAAAAACCTACACTTTTAGGTATCGCTACTGGTGCTGTTGCTGGTTTAGTTGCCATAACTCCTGCGGCTGGTTTTGTAAGTGTTGGTGGTGCATTCATTATTGGTATTGTTGGAACTCTATTTGCATTCTGGGGTGTTACAGTGCTTAAGAAAAAACTTGGATATGATGATTCTCTTGATGCATTTGGTGTTCACTTTTTAGCAGGTCTTTTTGGTGCCTTAGCAACTGGTCTTTTAGCAGTAAAAGATAGTGACTTACTATGGGATGGTCCGCTTAAAGAGTCTGGTGATAGAATGGGACAATTTATGGTTCAAGTTGAATCTGTAGTTGCAATTGGCCTCTTTACTCTTGTTGGTACTGTAGTTGTTTACTATATTGCGACTGCATTAACTGGTGGAAGCCGTGTTGATGAAGAGAGTGAAGCTATGGGACTTGATGAGTCTGTACATGGTGAAAGCTATATGAATCACTAATCTCTTTTTGGGATTAGTACTTGATTTTGTAACTAAATAGAGTTACAATCTGAAAATAATAAAATTTGGAGTAATCAAAATGAAAAGAGTAGAAGCTATTATTAAACCTTTTAAACTTGAAGATGTAAAAGATGCACTTGCTGAAATTGGTATTGATGGTATGACTGTAAGTGAAGTAAAAGGATATGGCCGTCAAAAAGGACACAGTGAACTTTATCGTGGTGCGGAGTATGTTGTAGATTTTTTACCAAAAATCAAAATGGAAATGATTGTTGCAGAAGATGTAGTAGACCAAGTAACTTCTACTATTGTTGAAGCTGCTAGAACTGGTAAAATTGGTGATGGTAAAATTTTCGTAAGTGATATTGAACAAATCATTAGAATTCGTACAGGTGAAACTGACGAAGAGGCTATATAGTTCTTAATTTCTTCTCTATTTACATAGCCTCAACGCTATGTAAATTTTCTCAAATATAGTTTCTTTTTTAACACTTCTGTAACATAAAATTTGTTACTATATCTACTATGACAAATCACTCAAAATCTCTTTTTTTTTCTTTGTTCATTCATCTTTTGCTCTTTGGAGGAATTATTCTCTTATATTCAGAGTATCTACCTAAAAAGATAGCATTTAAAGAGAAACGAATTTGTATAAATTTACAATCAATTAAAAAAGAGAGTACAAAGACAGTGCAGAAAAAAGTTTGTCAGCCTGTAAAAAAAGAGAAAAAAAGAGTGCATAAGAAAATAATTCATAAAAAGGTGCATAAAAAAGCTCCAAAAAGAGTGAAAAAGAAGAGAGAGATAAAGAAAAAAAAGATAGTACATGTTGCGGAGATTAAAAAGAAGCCAGAGATAAAGCCAGTAGTTCAAGAAGTGCAAAAAAAAGAAGAAGAAACACTGAACGCACAAACGCAGCCTTTACCT
>NZ_JALXBK010000038.1 GCF_026991475.1 Sulfurimonas sp.
TTTTTATTATTGGTGCTGCTTGTTGGTATTGGAGTGGGGTATTATCTCTATAAAAAAGAGGGAAAAATTCTTCCTTACTATGAACAACTGACACAAAATCATGTTGGTGTTGAGGTCGATTTGCAGGATAATGCACAAAAAAAAGCGCACTTTGTCGGCTCAGATAAGTGTCAAAAATGTCATAAAAAGAACTATCATGAGTGGTCACACTCTATGCACCCACGAATGATTCAAAATGTGGAGAAAAATGCTTCTGTAGTTGTAGGTAACTTTACAAAATTGCCTTCTGATGCGAATTTTATGCTTAAAGATGTCATTTATACTATTGGAGGAAAATTCAAACAGCGTTATATGCTTGAAAAAGATTTTAACGGCACAAAAGATTATGTGGTTGGAAATTATCAATGGAATACGCAAACTGGTAAGTGGCAACACTACAAAACATGGCACTACTGGTATAAAAATGCCTACCCTCATGACAATATGAAAGTGCCGACTTCAAAAACATGTGATGGCTGTCACTTTACGGGGTATATGTCGGAGCAAAAACGTATTGAGCCGGGGATTGGGTGTGAAATGTGTCATGGACCGGGTTCAAACCATATCAAAAATCCAAAATCAGAGGTTTATCTTGCTGCACTTGCCGATCCTGTACGCCAAAATGAGGTCTGTCTGCAGTGTCATATGAGAAATCGCGACAACCGTCTTAAAGATGAGAATATGAGCCAGATTTATGATGATGCAATTGACTACCCAATAGGTTACGAAGCAGGGCGTTCTTTGGCGAAGTATAAAATGGTAGCACCATTTGAGATGGGGCATGAAACGGGTGAGTTCTATGCAAATGGAATGGGAAAACATAACCGTACACAAGGGAATGAGTATGTGCACTCTATGATGAGTAAACATGGCATCACCTGCATCAACTGTCATAATCCACATACACTCGCACCAACTGCAAAAAACAATACAGGAAATGCGCTTTGTATGAAGTGTCACTCTTTTGGCTCTCCAATTGGACCGCATGAGGAGACATTAAGTGCGCATACACACCATAAAGCTGACTCAAAAGGAAGCCTCTGCGTTGAGTGCCATATGCCAAAAGTAGGACGCCATACAGGAAAATCACCACTAACAGTGCGTTCACATATGTTTGGCTTTGTAACACCTGCAGAGACTTTGAAGTATAAAATGCCTAAAAAGACAAATGCCTGTTACGCGTGTCATCAAGATAAAAGTATGAAAAGCCTGCAAAATGATTTAGAAAAATGGGGTATGGTTAGCTGGGATAAACGCTAGAAAAACTATTCTTTTTGTCTATCTTGGAAATATCTGCCATTCTCCCTTGGCAGAAGGCATTACTCGGCGCTACATCGAAAAAAATAAACTTGACATGAGTGAGTGAAAGAGCTGCCGACTACTTCACTATCAATTTAAAATTATTCCCCCTTATTTTCCCTTATCAAGTTTTACACATTTACTGCTTATGGGCATATTTACAAGAAAAAACTTACCATTTTTGCTCTTCTTTGAATTTTGTTTCTCTTATATACTGCTTTTATGATTAAAAAGGAGGGCGTACAATGAAAGATGAAATAATTCAAGATTTCAATAGAGATCCATTAACACACCTCTATAATAGAGCAAAATTTAATGAAGATTGTGCAGCTAGAGATGAAAATACATTGATATTGATTGACATAGTAGGCTTTAGTAAAATAAATGAAAATTATGGCTATAAAATTGCTGATTCCGTGCTTATAGAGTTTGGGGCATTTTTACAAATAATGTATCATGATGATTACACTATTTATCATCTTGGAAATGACCTCTTTGGACTTATACCACACCTAAACGCAGTAGATAATATATTTAAGCGTGTAAAAGCAATTCGCAGTGATATTTTGAAAATAAAAATTATCACAAATAATTTTAACAACAGCGTTGCTATCTCAATAGGGGTTGCTTATCAAAATGAACATAATTTATTGAGAAAAGCTGAGTTGGCACTTAAAGAAGCACGAAACAGTGGTATAAATAAAATCAAATACTACTCAGATGATTTGAAAATTTTAAAAAAGATAGAAAACACTAATAAATGGGTACCAATAATTCAAGAGCAGATTGAAAAAGAGTCTTTTTTGGTTTATTATCAACCAGTATATAATCTTAGAACCTATACAATAGATAAATATGAGACACTTATACGAATAAAACATAAGGGTCAAATCTATTCACCTGGATTATTTATTCAAGCAGCTTATGATGCTGGATTTATGTATGAAATATTTAAGTTTATGTTCATTAGTGCATGCAAAAAAGTAAATAAGAAAAATGTGAAGCTGAGTGTAAATATTGGAACGCAAGAGCTTGAAAGAGATGACTTATATGATTTTATAAAAATAAATATAGAGAAGTATGGTATAGCTACAAATAAACTTTCAGTTGAAATTCTTGAGTATAACTCTATTGCAAAAAATAGTGCTATTCACGAAAATATTCTTAAAATTTATAAACTGGGTATAGCAATTATAATAGATGACTTTGGTGTAAATTGTTCTAATTTTTCTCAACTGCAAAATTTACCTATAAGCATTATAAAAATAGATGGTTCATTTATTGAAAATATAGCCAGTTCAAAAGAGAGTCAAATAATTGTCAAAACAATACAGACTTATGCAAGAGAGAAAAATATAAAACTTGTAGCAGAATATGTTGCAAGCAAAGAAGCTCTTAGTAAGGTAATGGAGTTAAATATTGAGTATGGGCAGGGAAACTATCTTGGAGCAGCACAAGAGCAGATAGATGAGTTTTATTTATAGTATTTAATCTGTACACTCCTCTTTTTGAAAAAGCATTTTAAGTACCGATTCATTGACGAGGACTTTGCTAAGCTTTTCCACATAAGAGTCTAAGTCTCCCTGTTCGGTTGTTGTAGTGTTGTAGTGTTTTAGGTTTATGTTTTGGAGTAGTTTTTTTGCGCCATTTAAAAGAGTTATGGAACCTACCTCTTTTATTTTTTGTTGATTTGCTATGAGGTGAGCGTAGTTGCTTATTATGAGAAGAGAAGAGATTTTGTCATTATGTGCAAAAAAGGTTAAAGGCATATCACATCCCATTTCGTCAAAACTTGCAAAATCATCGGCTGTAATATCTTTAAATTCTATTTTAAAATTGAGTAGATTGTGGAATACTTTAGGCTTTAAACGCAGTGAAAAAAAACATTCCCGCAAACTCTTCATGGTATTGTGCATATATAAAGAAATTATTTGGATTTAGAGACCACTCTTTTATTGTTTGGATTGAAAGGTTGTACGCATTATTTGTGAGACCTAAAATAGTGGAGTATGGCATTGCCAAAGCTTTGTCAATATCTTTTGCCTGATTTATATGGCTAATCGAAGCATATTTTATATTAAAGAATGATGTTGGAGCGTTTAATATATGCTCTTTTGATGTTCCAAGCAGATTTTTCACACCGATTTTACAAAGCTTTTCTTCTATAGATTGGCGTTCATCCCCTTCAAAACATGAGAGTATAAGCCCACTTTGTGTTTGAAAAAATTTTAGTATTTGAATCTGTTTATCGGTATTTGGTTTAGTAGTATTTCTCTCCCAACGACTTAAAGTACTAATATCTAAACCTTTAAACAAATCATCAAAAAAATAGAGCTTTTGCACTAATTCCTCTTGTGTAAAATTATAATTTTCACGACATGTTTTTAAATAAATACCAAAAATCATAGGAATCTCGCTAAATGAGTGACTTAAAATTCTTTAGTGTATAGAGTTTCAGGTTTTCACCTTTTAGTTTTTTAAGTTCACTTGAGAAGCCTTTTTTTGCTACGATGACAAAAATGTCTGCGTTTATGTTTGCTTCTGCGCAGAGCTCTTGAAGTCTGTTTAACTCACTTTTTTTGACTTTTGAGTTTGTGTATTTCGTGATGCCGACTATGGTCTTGCCAGATTCTGTTTTGGCATAGATCTCAAACGCAGCGTTCTTGTCCCAGTAATCAGATATTGCTTCTATTTTGTCCTCTTCTTTAAAGCTCTCTTGTATGAGAGCATGAGAGAGTTGTGTGAAAATGAGGTTCGTAAACTCTGCTTCACGGTTCTCCCAACGCTTTTTTACCTCTGTGTAATCTTTGTCCCGAATGCCTTTAAAAAGTGGTGAAACAAAGGCAAACCAAAAACGCAAAAATGGAGTAGTAAAGTAAAGTTTGTTGTCGAGCTGTTCATTCTCAGCCCATGAGGTAAACTCTTTTTTTGGTTTTTCCACGTAGATAATGCCACGTTCAACAAGCTCCTCAACAGCCTTGTCCCCCACCTCTTTGTCAAGCTTTGCCCGTTTGTAGCTTGAGTGTGTTTTACCATCACCCATAGCAATGGCACTTAAAAGAGAGTGGTACAAAGGAGCACCAGATGTGATGTCATTTACGTCATTACGGATGTAAGAGTAGTCATCAAGAATGAGTTTTTCAATAAGCTCATAAGAGGGCTTAGAAGTCTCTATGTCACCCCAGCCGACACCACCGAAGATGGCAAATTTTTCAACAGCATCTTCGAGTGTTTTAGGCGTATGCTCTTTGTAAAATATTTGAAACTGTTTTGCAAGTGGTTGCGTTTGTGATAACATTGGTAACCTTTTTATAATTCTTCGCGTATTATACACCATAACTACACAAAGACTACACATTATTTCTATACAATGCTTCAAAACAACAACACAAAGGATGGATTATGAAAAAGTTAAATTTAGCGGCAATGCTTTTAGGAGCAGCGTTATTTACAGGTTTAGGTGCAGTTTCACTTAGTGCTAGCGGTATGAAATGTGGTGCAGGTAAGTGTGGTTCTTCTATGGAAAAACCGGCAAAAAAATGTGGCTCAGGTAAATGTGGCGCACAAAAGAAAGCAGCAAAGAAATGCGGAACATCTAAAAAAGGGATGTCAGGCAAATGCGGTGATGCTAAAAAGGCAGCGAAAAAATCTATGAAATGTGGTGCAGGTAAGTGCGGTTCTAAGTAGTCTAACTCTTTTAAAATACTCCTAGTTAAGCAGTAAGAACTTCCCCTTTTCTTCTGCTTGGACTTATTTCTCTTGTGGCATCATTTCTCTCTTATCTTTTCAGTTTTTTCAGTTTTTGGCAGTACACATATGCTACACACTATACAGTTACAATACTCTTAATTAAACGAAGGAGTTTATTATGTGTATCAAAGATATATATCTCGAATATTCTCGATTGAGTGAATATTTCAAATCCTTAAGTCTGCTCGTAGCAAGGCTTTTAGTTGCGTATGGTTTTTATGAACCAGCTATGATGAAATGGCAAGATATGAAGTCTGTTGCGGAGTGGTTTGGCTCTATGGGCATTCCATTTCCAACGCTCAATGCATACATGGCTGCAAGTACAGAGATAACAGGCGTGGTATTACTTACTTTAGGACTTTTTACCCGATTTATCTCTATTCCGCTTATCATTATTATGATAGTAGCCATTGTAACTGTGCATTTAGGCAATGGATTTTCAGCAGGAAATAACGGCTTTGAAATCCCACTTTACTATATGTCATTTTTGCTTATTTTCTTCTCTCACGGAGCTGGAAAATTTTCACTTGATCGTATAATCTTTGGAGAAAAAAACTAGGTCATGGAAGCACTTGTCCACTTTACACATGAAATAGGGGAGATGCACTTTCCTATTTTAATGTTCTTGATGAAGGCATTCTTTGCTCTTTTTGTCATTGTCTCAATTGTTTTATTTATCTATGATAAGTATATTCAAAGAGAAAATCAATTGCTTATAAATTATCCGCTTATTGGGCGTATGCGTTATGTTTTTTATGCACTGCGTGATCCTATGCGACAGTACTTTGGTGATGAGAAGTTCTATGAGTCTTTTGACAAGGTACGCTGGGTATATGACTCAGCAGAGAGAAAATCTGCCTATGCTTCATTTTCCCCTGGTCAGCCGCAAAAGAGTGCGAGAATCTCCATAAAAAATGCTAATTGCGTTTTAAATACCGAAGATGTAAGTGATGAGTTTAGTGTGACCTTTGGTGAAAATTCCCCCATTCCTTTTAAGACAAAGTCTGTGTTTGGCAGAAGTGCGATGAGTGATGGTGCAATTTCACCTGAGGGAACACGGGCATTTACAAAGGGTGCATATCTTGGAAAATTTCCTATAAATACGGGAGAGGGAAGTCTTACTTCTAACTTTTTTTATACACATAAGTACACACGAGAGTGTAAGTTCTTCCAAACGCAGGAGGGGACATTTTTTGCAAAAGGTATCTACCGTTTCTTACGTTTTTTTCTTAATGATGCGATTGCACAAAAGGTCTATAAGCATATGGTTGTGGACTCCAAAGCATCGGACAGTTACCTCTTTAACCAAAAAGAGATGCTATTTTATCGGGTAAATTGGGATGCACCTTTGGATGTTTTTCCAACTGTTGTGCCTGATGATATACCAGATATTATTTTTCAAATGGGCAGCGGACTTTACGGGGTACGTGATAAAGATGGAAACTTTTGTGAAACAAGGTACCAAAAGACAATGCGCTTTTGTAAAATGACAGAGATAAAAATGGCACAGGGTGCAAAACAGACAGGTGGAAAACTACTCGCTTCTAAAGTAAGTGAAGAGGTAGCTTACTACCGTGGGGTGGAAGCACATAAAAACCTCTTTAGTCCAAACCAATTCCCCTACGGGCATAATTTAGAAGAGCTTTTTGATTTTATGGGACGACTTAAAAAGCTCTCTAAAAAGCCTGTAGGTGTAAAAATAGTTATCTCATCTGCTGCTGCGTTTGATGAGTATGCAAAACTTCTAAAAGAGCGTTTGGATGCAGGGAGTGATGCTCATCCTGATTTTATAACTATTGACGGAGGTGACGGCGGGAGTGGCGCTGCACCTTTGGAGATGATGATGAGAGTTGGAATGAACATATCAAAAGCGCTCTATATTGCAGACAGGGCGCTCAGGCGTGAAGGTGTGCGTGAGAGAGTAAAACTCATAGCGAGTGAAAAGGTGCTTACTCCTGATGATGCCATTGTTCTTTTTGGCATCGGGGCTGATTATGTGGCTATTGCGCGTGCATTTATGATGAGTGCGGGGTGTATAAGAGCGCGTGAGTGTTCGGG
>NZ_JALXBK010000039.1 GCF_026991475.1 Sulfurimonas sp.
TATAAAAGTCCTAAAAGCGCTACTAAAAGTACAGGAGGGGTAATTACCAGCCCTACTTTCATATACTCACCCCAACCAATCTTTACCCCTTTTTGTGCAAGAACATGCAACCACAGAAGTGTCGCAAGCGAGCCAATAGGTGTCATTTTCGGGCCAAGGTTCGAGCCTAGTATGTTCGCATAGACAAGTGCCTCATTTCCCACATATCCGACATGGTCTATGGCTATATCCATAATCATAATCGTTGGCATATTGTTGGCAATTGAACTCATAAACGCAGCGATAAAGCCAGTACCTACCACAGCAACTGCTTCGCCATGCTCTTGCAGTGATTCTATCCATAGTGCCACTTCATTGGTAAGCCCTGCATTTTTGAGCCCATAAACAACGATGTAAAGCCCAATACTAAACCAAACAACCTGCCAAGGAGCCGCTTTTATAGTCATAATCGGCTTCACAGCCTTGTAGTGATTTGCAATGGCTAAAAAGAGCAAAGCCCCACCAAGTGCAAAGAGCGAAATAGGTAGATAATAATAATCTCCCACAAAATAGCCCACCATCAAAAGTGCTAAAAAGAACCAACTAAGCTTAAACATTGTCTGATTTTTAATGACCGAAGAGGCTTCAGGAAGCAGTGACACATCTACTTTAAGTGGAATGTCTTTTCTAAAGTAAAACCATAAAATGGCAATGGAAGCAGTGATACTCAAAAGATTCGGTAGAAACATATTTTTTGCATACTCAAAAAAACCAATGTGAAAATAGTCTGCTGTTACAATGTTGGTAAGGTTTGAGATAACCAAAGGACTTGAAGCACTGTCCCCGATAAAACCACCCGCCATCAAAAAGGCAAAAATAGGCAGCGGCTTCATCTTCAAGTATTTCATCTTTGCCAAAAGAATTGGTGTCAAAATAAGTGCCGCCCCGTCATTTGCAAAAAAGGCAGAAACAAAGGCACCAAGGAGTAAAATATAGACAAACAGTTTGTTTCCACTGCCACCACTAAGTTTTGCCAT
Source organism: Sulfurimonas sp. (assembly GCF_026991475.1). Classification (GTDB taxonomy): domain Bacteria; phylum Campylobacterota; class Campylobacteria; order Campylobacterales; family Sulfurimonadaceae; genus Sulfurimonas. The sequence continues at coordinate 1,017 of NZ_JALXBK010000039.1, forward strand.
CTTTATCGCCGCCCACTCAAAAAAGCCTATCTCATCGAGTACCATTGAAAGGATAATGATGCCTATAAACGCAAGTGTCGCATCCCAAACAATGTTGGTCACGGTAATGACATCCTCAAAACTCACAACTCCCAAAAGGAGAGCCAACACTGCTCCAACAACTGCAGTCGTACCGATTTGCAAACCTTTTGGCTGCCAAATAACAAAAATAAGTGTGACTAAAAACAGCCCTGACGCTAGTATCATCTTCTACCCTTTTATTGAAAAATGAAAGTATAGCACAAAACAAATACTTATATCAAGATATATTGATATAAGTATTTGTTTTACTTTAAAAATATCATTTATTAACATTACGCTAACACACATTTAAGTACAATCTCTCCATGTTAAAAATACTCCTACTCGAAGATGATGCGATTTTATCTGAAACCTTAACAGAACTGCTAGAGAGTGAAGAGTTTGCAGTCACCCATGTAGATGATGGACAAAAAGCTCTTGATGCTACATTCGTGCAGCAATATGACCTCTTTTTATTTGATGTCAATGTTGCTCATCTAAGTGGTTTTGAACTTTTGCAAAGTCTGCGTGAGAGCGGTGATAAAACACCTACAATCTTCATCACAGCACTTACCGACATTGCTTCACTCTCACACGGCTTTGAAGTAGGAGCAGATGATTACATAAAAAAACCTTTTGATTTTGATGAGCTTTTAGTGCGTATTCATGCGCTGCTGCGTAAATCCTACCATAGCTACGACGATAAGATCCAAGTCGGGGAATTCTCTTTTGCCATAGAAAAAGAGGAACTCTACCGTGAAGATACATTTATAGCCCTCTCACCCTCAGAGCTTAAAATCACAAAGCTGCTCTTTCAAAATCTTGATGCTACTGTACAAAAAGAGAGACTACTTGAGTACCTTGGTGATGGCAAAGAGATGAGTGAGGGTTCCCTGCGTGTACACATCAATAAACTACGAAAAATCGGACTGCCCATTACAACCATAAAAAGAGTAGGATACCGCCTTGCATCATCATGAAAA
>NZ_JALXBK010000040.1 GCF_026991475.1 Sulfurimonas sp.
GCAATGGAGAATAATTTTAAAATTGTTTATATGGCAGAAGAGATGTTACTGCAGGCTTTAGAGCAAAATCTTAGAATAATTTTTGGAGATGAATTGAAGTATGTTTTAGCTCCAGAAGCTTATATGGGGTGTTACTTTTTGACAATTTTACATAAAGATGCAGATAAATCCCATGGCATAAAAAGCGTTAGTGAAGCTATTGGATTTGATTTAGGCAAGCTTACAGTTTTTGGCGATAATTTGAATGATGTAGGTATGTTTGAATTGGCAAACACTTCTGTAGCTGTCGCAAATGCTCAAGAGGGGTTAAGAGAAAAAGCAGATGTAGTTTTAAGCCAGACAAATGATGAAGATGCTGTTGCCAAATATCTTGAGTCTTTAAAGAATGGCTAAAAGGTCATCACTAATTCCTATGATTATCATAGGAGTTCTCTTTTTTATTTTTGGATTTGTTACATGGCTTAACGGCTCACTTATTCCATTTTTAAAAGTGATTTGTGATTTGAATGATTTTGAGGCCTTGTTTGTAACTTTTGCCTTTTATATTGCTTATACGGTGATGGCTTTTCCTATGGCTAGTCTGCTTGAAAAGACAGGATACAAAAAAGGTATGGCTCTTGGACTTTTTATGATGAGTGTTGGTGCTTTACTCTTTATACCCGCTGCGTTTAGCAGAGAATTTGTTTTCTTTTTAGTAGCACTTTTTACTCTAGGAACTGGACTTACCATCTTGCAAACCGCTTCAAACCCCTACATAGTTCTCATAGGCCCAATAGAATCTGCTGCAACTCGCATAAGTATTATGGGGCTTATTAACAAAACAGCAGGGGTTTTAGCTCCTTTGGTTTTTACTGCGTTTATCTTTTCTGATTTACACACTTCTTTAGACGCAGCGAATCCAGATTTACATCAACTGGCACAGGAGCTTATAGTTCCCTACACTATAATGGCAGGAATCTTATTTGTTTTAATGCTTTTTGTACTTTTTTCAGCGCTGCCTGAGTTGGAGTTTGACATTGACCCTTACGATAGCTCCAATATTTTGGCTTTTCCTCGTGTTGTACTAGGTGCTGTAGCACTCTTCTTTTATGTTGGCATAGAAGTAATAGCTGGAGATACCATTGGTCTGTATGGGCAAAGTCTGGGTGTAGCAGATGCAACAGCACTTACTTCTTATACAATGAGTTTTATGGTTGCTGGGTATCTTCTTGGTATCTTTTTAATTCCTCGTTTTTTATCACAGCAAAAGGCTCTCGTTGTCTCTTCTATTGTTGGCATGGTACTTCTATTTTGTGTTGCGTTTAGCTCAACTACAGAGGCAAACATTATTGTAAATATTCCAGACTCTGTTGTTTTTGTAGCACTTCTTGGACTTGCTAATGCTCTTGTTTGGCCTACTATCTGGCCTTTAGCTTTAAAAGATTTAAAACAACATACAGCAAAGGGGAGTGCTTTACTCATTATGGCAATAGCAGGTGGAGCAGTGATTCCTCTTGTTTTTGGTAAAGTGGCACAAATGCTTTCAGATATGCAGAGTGCTTATTTATTGGGATTACTTTGTTACTTTGTAATTTTTATGTATGGAGTCAAATGGCATAAAATGAGTAGTTGGAGTAGCTAATGTTTGAAATAAAAAAATTAGAAAATGGATTTGAATATATTGAGATAAAAAACAGTGCTGCTAGTGCAAAAATTGCTCTGCAGGGAGCGCATATATTCTCTTTTAAACACAATGATGAAGAACTTTTGTGGTTAAGCAGAGAGAGTGCTTTTGAAAATGGTACTGCAATTCGCGGAGGTATTCCTATTTGCTGGCCTCGTTTTGGAAACCTTGATACCTCCCTGCCTCAGCATGGTTTTGCAAGGATTTTTATTTTTGAACTTGTCTCAATTACTGAAAAGAGTGAAATATTAACAACTGTTCATGTAAAATTGAAAAGCTCAAAAGAGAGCCGTAAAATCTGGGATTATACTTTTGAGCTAGATATTTTCTTCTACATATCAGAAACCTTAAAAATTGAGATGAAAACGACAAATAGCGATACAAAAGAGTTTT
>NZ_JALXBK010000041.1 GCF_026991475.1 Sulfurimonas sp.
TTTTTTATTTTTGAGAGAAAAGTTGTGTTTACAAACTCTATGACCTCTTTTTGAGAGCGGTAGTTTGTAAGCAGTTTTTTTACTTCAGTAGCGTTTTCACGCGCCACTTCGCCAAAGAGTGCCGAGACACCCCCTCGAAATCGGTAGATGGACTGCTTCACATCCCCCACAAAAAAGAAACTCCCCTCATCAAATACGCCTTGCCCAGAGGTTATCTCCTGAATAAGCGGTTTGAGTATCTCATACTGTAAAATACTTGTATCTTGAAACTCATCGAGCAGCATATGTTCTATGGTCGCATCAAGACGGAAATAGAGAAATTCGCTGTCATTGAGGCGATGGAGTATCTCATAAACAAGCAGCGTCACATCTGAAAAACTCAGCTCACTCTCATCGACATAGAGCGCTTTTTTCGCCTTTTTGTAAATATCTACAAGTTCATTCAGCGCATAGAAAAAGTTCTGCTCTTTTACTCTGTCGTATCCTTTGACTGCGTTTTGAATAGTGAGTAGATGTGCATCCATCTCAGGTGTAAAACACTTCTTAAATACCCAATACTCCAGCGTCTCTTTATAGACCCAAGTTTTTGCTTTGAGCTCTGTAAAATCTGCCACATCAACTGCGTTTAGCAGTGTCTTTGAAGCTCCTTTACAGTTTCGTATAATGCCCTGTAGAGCACCAAGTGCTGCCATCGCTTCATCTTCAAACTCTTGTGTCGATTTTTTAGCAAATGTAAGGTGGGAAAACTCCTCTTTTTTGAGGTAGAACTCATCAAGCAGACGGAAGATGTCAGAGACTCTTTTCTTTGACTCAAGTGAGAGGTTTATGAGTGTGCTGCGTTTGTTTGCAACGCTTACCTCTTTTAAAAACCTACTCATCAGTTTTACTTCGTGCTGCTCACTTGCTGTAGTAAAGTCTGGCATCAAAGAGGCATAGAGGGAGAACTTACGTAAAATCTGCGTAAAGAAACTGTCAATCGTCATTATTTTTGTATTGGCATTTAAAAACTCTGTAAGAATTTTTTTACGACGCGCAAGAAGTTCTGCCTCGCTCATTGCACACTCTTTTGCTATCTCTGCAAATTCGCCCCTATCTGGTAGTTCTTCAAGTGTCTCTACAATTCTCTCGCTCATCTCACGCGCAGCTTTGTTGGTAAAGGTAAGTGCTAAAATCTTTGAAGCATCCGCCCCTTTAAAAAGTAGAGAGAGGTAACGCACAACGAGCATAAAGGTCTTGCCACTCCCTGCACTCGCTTCGTATGCCAGATTATTTACAAAAGCCACTACTCTCTCCCGCAGATAATTTTATATTCACAAAACTGGCAATGCTTCACATCGTCCGTCTTTTCAAAGTTAAGCTCTTCTACTGCAAGTAAATCTTTAATGTGTGATTTGAGTATCTCTATCTTCTCAGACAAAAAGGCTTCCGGCACTATTTTTGACTCTTTTAAGTCATAAAAAGCACACCCCTCGACATTTCCAAGTCCACCTGCTAACAGATAGTAAAACTCCAGCTGAAAATCTACGGCATCCGTAAAGTTGTTCTTGTTGTTGAGCATATACGAACCCGTTTTATAGTCCAGTACTTCGATGATATTGTCGCGTTTATCCACCCTGTCTATCTGCCCGACGATGGTCATTCCACAAAAAGGCTCTTTAAAAAACTCTTCTGTTTTATAAACCTTCCAGCCCTCTTGAAAACGCTTAATCTCTGCATCTACAAAAGCATCAAGGCGTTTTTTCTGCATCGCTACGAGGTATTTGTCTAGTTCACTACTACCACAATACTCATCGAGCGCCGCATCGATGTCACGCTTAAGCTCTCGTGCATCATCATAACTGCTCTTTTTCTCATAGACCGCTTTTAATGCGCTATGCACCACATTTCCTATCTCATACTCTTCGGGCATATCTTTTGGAATCTTGTGGTTTTGAATATTTTGCACATACTTGTAGTAGTACTTGCGTTTACAGCTCAGATAAGTTTTCAGACGCGTTGCAGAGAGCTCTACATTTTTAAAGCTGTACTCCTGCACTATCTCCTGCTCTTGCATTGGCACTCTTTTTGAGCGATTGAAAAGTATGGCTGCGTAGTCGAGTTCATCATGTTCATTTTGCTCTTGTATGCCAAGCTGCTTTAAAAATCGTGAGCCAGAGCTCTCACTTGAACTTACATACGAAATTGCTACCTCTTTAGCGTGTGACATCAGCATCTCATAGTAGTGTTTTTGCAGATTTTCTCTATCACTCATCGTCGGTAGTCCTGCCATCTCTCGGATTTTTGTATTTAAAAACATATCTTTATCACTGCGTTTAGGGACATTTTTATCGTCAAAATCTATAATGATTACCCCATCAAAATGGACACTTCTTGTCTCAAGCACGCCCATGACTGTTACTTTTCCACCGCGTACATCATCAAGTGTACGACTTGAGAGGCGTTGCATAAAAATGTTCAGCAGTGATTTGACACCCATTTCACTCATAAAAGGGAGCAGTTTTTCAAACTCATAGAGCTCCTCTTCGTAGATTTTTATCTCCTGCTTTGAGCCAAAGAGTTCTGTGAGTTCACTCATAAACACAATAAAATCTACCTCAGAGGCTTTTTTGTAGTAGATAGAGTGGAGTTTCAAATAAAGTGCATCCCCTACCCTGGCCAGTCGTGCCTCATTCTCTTTGGAGTCTTGATCTATCGCTTTAAGCGTTGCGTTTAGCTGTGTGTAGAGTTTTGTAGTGCTATATGGTTCACCCATAGCAAAGTTCAAGTTTGCTTTGTCATCAAAAGTACGTATCATCTGTGCCTGTTGTTCATTTGGCAATATCACCGCAATATTTTCAGCACGATGTCCCTTCGCTACAAACTCATAAATTTTTTGTTTGATGAATGCTACTTGCAAAAGTGGTTCACTAAAACTCTGACAACTGATTTGTGAATGTTTTTCTCGTTTTGTTTTGCTTAAAACAGTTCTCTCATTGAGTGAGAGCTCATATTCGTAGCCACTTTCCAAGTCAATGCCAAGATCACTCAGTTTACTCTGCATCTTTACATTAAACGTCGTTGTGCTGAGTCTAATTGTTATCTCACTAAACGCAGCAGCTTTTTCTAAAAGTTCAAGCTCAAAATTTGTCAAATATCCATCAAGAGAGATAGTGATTTTCTTATGAGTTTTTGCAAATGCCCTATTAAAGGTGTAACGCTTTGGTAAAAAGATGCGGTCTAAAAGTTTTCGCTCATCACAAAGCTTTTCATAACGCCTGTAAAGCTCTTGCAGGATGGTGATGTGCTCTTCATACTCCGCATAAACATCTGCTGCGTTTAGCATAGCAATATCAAACAACTCCGCACTGAGTTCTTCAAAGAATTTAAATATATATGAGCTGTTCTTTGTAAAAGTGAAGAAATTTCGCTCTATTTGCAGGTTTGAAAACTCTTTAAAGTCCGAAGCCTCTAAAAGCAGCAGTGTTCTGCTGTCATCATCAAGAAATTTATAGCCTTCAACTATACAGAGCTTGGCTATGAAATCACTCATTGTGATATAGTTAGGTAAAAATAATGTCTCGGAGTTTGTAAAGAGTTGCTCGTGCCTGATTGCACGAGCAGAAGGAAGGACTATGGTTTGCTCATCCATATTTTAGTAGCTAGATGCAGCTTTTAGTTTCATCTTATGCTTAGGTCTTGTATCAGCTTTTATCTCATAGAAACGATGATTTTTACCAACATTTACTTTAAGTAGTAAATTCCATACACCAACTTTTGGGAACTTCACATCTTTAAATACATAAAGCCCATTTTCAAACGTAGGATTTTTAAGCTTTTGATCATATATTTGTGTTTCAGGACGACTAATAGCTAAAATCATTTTAGCATATTTAACAGGCTTACCATCTAAAGTTGTTAATGAATATATTATATCAGAACCTGCTACATTAAGTTTTTTTGTTATATATTGAAGCTTATATTTTTTGTCAAATGCAATTTTTGCTTTAATAAAATCATTTATCTTTGCATCAGCAGTTTGATAGCTTGTCATATAAGCATCACTCTCTTGAATACTTGCGCTGTCAGTTGTTCTTATTGTCCAAACACCCAATCCAGCAACAGCAGTAATAGCTAACGCAATACCAATTGGCCAGAGTTTACCACTTTCTAAAATGTTCATCTTTATGCCTTCTTTTATAAATTTGTCTTCTAATATACATAATAATAGCATACAAAACAAAACCATAGAAAAACAGCTTCACATAAAAGAGAGTTTCTTGGTTTGTATCGGCATCATACCCATTACCAAGCTTTACATCCTTTGCGTGTGCAATTTGCTGTGCAAGATCAAGATAACCATTAAATAGTGCAGCTGCATATTTATTTGTCATATTGTTTTTGTGGGCTTTACCACCGAGAAGAGGAAGAATACTACCCCCAACATCAGTAAGCATACTTTTAAACTCATCCCAATTTTTTGCATAAAATGCTGCCATCATTAATCCCTGTGCATAAGAGCTAACAGGACTTAAAATTTGTTTTTTATCAAAATACTTATATAAAGCCTTATCATTTGTTTCAATATCAACTATAGAGTTCATTTCAGAAAATGTAAGTAATACTGTTGGCTCTTTAAAAGAGGACAAAAGTTGCTTTTCATACTGATACATAGTCATATTTTTTGGTAACTCTTTTAAGAAAATAAGTTTTAAGGCAATACCTGTCTTTTTATAAAGATCAGTACCTATCAAATTTACTTCTTGAGTTAATTTAGGCTTATGAATAATTTCATCTTTATATAAATATTCTGCAGATAATTGTGTTTGAAATACAAGGGTGAGGATGAGGGCAATAAGCCCTCTAATTATAATCTTCAATGAAAACTAACCTATAAATAAATGATTTGGAGTTATAACTGCATAAAGTGTATAAACAGCCATTATTACTAGACCCCATGAAATAATTTTTTCCATTTCTATACTCCTTATTGTTTTACAGTAACTATACGATTTGCCACCGTAGATACTGTATGACCTGAGCCAAAACCAATACCAGAACCAATGGTTTTTTCATCTTTAATTTTATAGTAGTTCATTGCATTTTCTTTTTGTACTTTCATATTCCAGATAGTCAAACCAGCCAGAATCGAAAGTAACAAAGCAGTTGCAATCAAACCACCAGTTAGACCATCAAGAGCAAAAACTTTTCTATTTTCGTTCATGTTACTCTCCTTTACTTAAGCTCATTACATACGCAGCAATAGCTTCTTTTTGTTTTGGATTTAGGGTATCCATAATAGGCATTTTTCCAATTGCACCATCTTTACCATTGTTAAGTACATTAATAATAAGTTTAGAGTTCCAACCATTAATTTGTGGAGCCATTCCAGCTACACCTTGACCATTAGCACCATGACACATAACACAAGTACCAGCAAATACTTTTGCTCCAGCACTATTTTTGTCTTTAAATCCACCAGCAACATAATTTGCTACTTCATCAATCTCTTTATCAGTGATTGGAGCATAATTATTATTAGCATTCATAAGACCTGTACGATCAGGCATTGATGCTTCAGTTCCAAGTAATTTACCAGTTAATCCATGATCAATTACATACTTAACACTTTTAACAGAAATTCTCTGATTTAAATCTGCTGCGTCAACTTCATTGTTACCATCAGCATTTAGACCATGACAAGCAACACAATCAACAAGGTAAACTGATTCACCCATATTTACTAGTTGCTCACCTTTGATGTTAGCATATTTTTTAGAAAATTCTGCATTATCTGCTTTTACTTCTTCATTGTATTGACCAATTTGAGAAAATTTATCTACTGGATAACCCCAAAGAAAATACCACATACCCCAAACAATTGTACCTAAGAATATAACTGCCCAACCAAAAGGTACTGGATTTTTATATTCACCTATGTTATCCCAAGATTCATCTGCAAGTTCACCCGTTGCCGTGTCAGTTTGCATTTGACGAACATATTTCACAACAACAAAAACTGTAATAATTACAAGTGCTGCTGCACCTGCAATTGCAAGCATATTGATGATGTCACCATTTAGACCACTCTTACCAAGATAGGTAATTGTCATATATGTCGCACCAAGCATTGCTGCTGTAATGATAATTCCCCAAAGATAAAGCTTATTCATATATCTCTCCTATTTTTTCTTTTCATCTGGCATAGGTTTTACCGGAGTATCACCTATGTCATCCTTTAGTGCCATATTGCTGTAGTGTTCATAATCAACACCAGAAGCATCTTTTCTATTTTTATAAAGATGATAAATATAGCTATAAGAACCAACCACCAAAAATATAATTAAAAAAAAGTAACTATATGCCGAAAATGTATTAATGTCCACTACAACCCCTTCACTATTTTAGACAGTTTAAATATGCAATAAGCGCTACAATTTCAGGAACTTCCCCTCTTGCAACAGCATCTTTAACATCTTGATTATGCATATTTTTCACAACAGCTTGTGCTTCTTTTAAAGCCATAGCATTTGCAGTTGCAACGCTTTTTGCCATTGGAATAACAGTAGTTTTACCATCTTTTAAAGGTACTGGTTTATTGTATGGCACTCCAAAAAATTCTGCATCTGTTAATTGTTCAGCATATGCAGTATTTATATCTGCTTTATTTTTAAACAACCAAGGATATGCAGGCATAATAGAACCTTGAACAATTTTAGCAGGATCCATCATATGATTTTCATGCCATTGCGTTGTACGATAGTTTCCTACACGGTGAAGATCTGGACCAGTTCTTTCAGAACCCCATAAAAATGGTCTATCGTATGCATATTCACCACTTAAAGAGTAGTGACCATAACGGTCAGTTTCTGCTTTAAATGGACGAATTAGCTGTGAGTGACAAGAGTTACAACTGTTTTTGATGTAAACATCACGACCAGCTAATTGCAACAATGTATATGGTTTAGTCCCAATTGTAGGACGGGCAGCTTGTGCAAAGTTTGGAACAATTTCAACCAAACCTGCAAACGCGATTGTAAGGAACACACCTACTGAGAACAAGAACGGGTGTTTTTCTAACCAATGAAACATAATATAATCCTCCCTTTCTTAAGCGCCCATAGGCGATGCATTT
>NZ_JALXBK010000042.1 GCF_026991475.1 Sulfurimonas sp.
CTTTTCCCACAGAGCCACCAGCAAAAATGGTTAAAACTGTTGTAAGTGTTTTAACAGGAATGACAGAAACATCTATTTTTCCATCATCTTTATGCACAGCAGAAATAACCTTTTCAGTACCATGTCCTTCTGCTGTTGGTGCAAACTTTTTTGTTAGCCAAACACTTAAAACAAGGGCAATTGGGAGTAGATAATAGTAATCAAAAGGAATAAAAGAGCGACTTACATCACCATATGATAAAATTTTTAAAAAGAGTGTAACTGTAGCACCAATTATGACTCCGATAATCGACGATAAGAAGACCCACTTTGAAACACTAAAAAATATAGCTGTCTGCTCAGTTATATGTCTTTTTATCATTAATCTACCTCTTTTTGTGAAATTTATTTTACTTATAAAATTATTACATAAAAAAGAGAGTATTGTTACTATTTAGAAGAAAAAATCTAAAATTTTTTCCAAAAAGAACTACTCAGTAACACAAAGACTGTATAGCACTCAAGTCTTCCTATAATCATAGCAATTGAGAAGAAGATTTTATCAAAATCACTAAAAAAGGCGAAGTTATCTGCTGGACCTACAAGTGAGAACCCTGGTCCTATATTTCCAACAAGAGCAAATGCTCCAGAGATGGCACTCATAGCATCATAACCTCTTGCATAAATATAAACCGTAACAACGGCAACCGTAATCATAAAAAGCATAAAAAATCCAAATGTAGAGGAGAGTATTCGCTCTTTTTGTTTCACGCCATCTACAAAAACGGATATGATGGTATTTGGATGAATAATTCTTTTGAGTTCACTAGAGAGAGTCTTAAAAATAATCACATGACGAATGATTTTTATACCACCTGCAGTTGAACCTGCATTACCACCCATTAAAAGTCCTATAAATACAATAGCAATGGCAAGATGTGACCAAGTTCCATAATCAATAGTTGCAAATCCAGTTGTTGTCATTACAGAAGCAATAGTAAAACTTGAATTTTTCAGTGCATCATAAAAAGAGTCTCCAGTGGTATCTATATGTACAAATGTCAATGCTAAACTAAGGACTAAAAAGATAATTAAATACCAACGAACCTCTTCTGTTTTATACCCTGAAAAATCTTTATGATATAGTTTAAGGTGAGCTAAAAAGTTTATGCCTGATAACATCATAAAAATAGTTGTTGTCCAAATAATACCATCTTGAGAAATAAAATAGCCCATAGAGTTGTTTTTAGTAGAAAAACCACCTGTTGAAACTGTTGAAAATGCGTGATTAACTGCATCAAACCAATTCATTCCAAAAAATTTTAAAAGTAAAATATCAAGAAGAGTAAGTACAAAATAGACAAGCCAAAGACTTACGGCAGTATCTTTTATTTTAGGAGTAAGCTTTTCAAGTTGTACGCCCGTTGATTCTGCCTTAAAAAGAGAGAGACTTCCTGTTGGATTTATCATAGAGAGAAGTCCAACACCAAGGACAATAACTCCAAGTCCTCCTAGCCAGTGCATTAAACTTCTATGAAAAAGTATCATATGTGGCAAATCTTCTATGTTTGTATAGACTGTAGCACCCGTTGTAGTAAAGCCACTAATTGATTCAAAAAATCCAGATGAAAAAGAGATATGAGTGTATAGAACCAAAGGAATAGCACCAGCAATACCCAAAAGTATCCAGAGAAGATTAACAACTAAAATACTATCTTTTATTTTCAAATTCAGTTCATGTTTACGTAAAAATAGCCAAACAAAAAGATTACTAGAAAAAAATAGTGCGTCATACTCCAAAAATTCACTATAACGCTCATTATAAATAATACCAACAAAAATATCTAGCAAAAAAATTGCCGAGACCGTCATACAAATAAGTGATAATATTTTTAGTATATTTTTAAAGGCCATAGATCCACTGCTTCACTTTTGTGCTCTCTTTTGTTGGAGAAAACGCAATAATCAAATCATTCTCTTGCAAAATCATTTTTTCAGTTAAAGGGTAAACTGCCTCTTCACGCATATAAAAAAGCGCAGATTTTTCTGTGGATAATGATTTTA
>NZ_JALXBK010000043.1 GCF_026991475.1 Sulfurimonas sp.
TGCGTTTGAGTACTACCGAGTTGCGTTACTTCAGAGGCTCTTTTAGCTTTGTATGCTTTTTCATCCATTGTCTATCTCTTCCTCTTTCTCTTGGATTGTTAAAAGCTCTTCAACTTTTGCTTCATATTTCTCTTCAAGCATTGCAAGTTCGGCAGCAAGTGCTGAAATGCCTCTCTCTTCATAACACGAGGGGTCAGCAAGACAGATATTCATCTGTTGTATCTCCTCTTCGAGTGCATCTATTTCTTGTGGAAGTTTTTCAAGTGCTATTTTTTCTTTAAAAGTGAGTTTAAGCTTTTTCTCTTTTTCTCTTTTTTGCTCTTTGGGCTTTTCTTCTATTGCCTCTTTTTCCATATTGTCAAGCTCTTGCAACTCTTTTTCTAGTTCAAGATATTCAGAGTAGAGTTGGTGTGACTCTTCTATGGTTTTATCTGCTTTAAATATAAAGAGTTTTTTAGCAATTTTATCAACAAAATATCTATCGTGAGAGACAATAATAACTGCTCCTGCAAAGTTTGTAAGTTGCTCTTCTAAAATATTGATAGTAGGAATATCAAGATCGTTTGTAGGTTCATCAAGTATGAGTATATCTACATCTTGTGTAAAGAGTAGGGCTAAAGCTACACGGTTCTTCTCTCCACCACTTAGTACGCCAATCTTTTTATCTAAAAATTCTCGTGGAAAGAGAAAGTTTTTTAGGTATCCATAGACATGAAGGTCACTACCTCGTACATTAACACGGTCTCCTCCATGTGGACAAAAAGTCTCTATAAGGTTCTTATCATCATCAAGCATTTCACGATGTTGATCAAAATATCCTACTTTAAATTCACCGCGTTTAATGATGCCTTTGGTTGGGTCTAGTCTTCCTAAAAGTGCTTTTAGTAGAGTTGATTTTCCACTTCCATTTGGGCCAACAATAGCAATGACATCTTTTTGTAATATTCGTGTTGAAAAATCATGAAGTAACTCTTTACTTCCAAGTGTAAGAGCTAAATCTTCTACTTCAAAAAGCATCTTTTGTCTGTTTACGCTTTTATCTCTGTTAAAATGTTTCGCTTCTCTTTGGAGCTCTACGGACATTTTTCTTATTTTTGCAGGGTTAGTTTTTGCTGCATCACGCAGTTGCATAAGTCGCTCTTTTCTACCTTCGTTGCGTTTAAGTCTTGCTCGAACACCACGGGCAAACCACTCATTTTCTCTTTTGAGAACTCCTAAGAGATTATCATGTTGTTTTTGCAGCGTTCTTAAATACTCCTCTTTTTGTGTAAGATAACTGGAATATCCTCCACTATATTCACGAAGTTTACAATCATCAACTTCAATGCTTTTAGTAGCAATTCTGTCTATAAAGTATCTATCGTGAGAGATAAAAACAAGAGTGAATTTCTCTTTTAAAAGAAGTTCTTCAAGAAACTCAACCATATAAACATCAAGGTGATTGGTTGGTTCATCAAGAAGTAAAATATCTGGTTTTTGTAAAAGTAAAGAGGCAAGAGCGACACGGCGTTGCTCCCCTCCACTTAGAAGTGCAATGGGTTTCTCTTCATACTTTTTCAGATCAAAATGTTGAATAATGCGTTCTATCTTATCATCAAGATTCCAAGCTTTATGGTGTTCTATGTATCGAGAGAGTTGTTCATGCTCATCGAGTAAAATTTTATTTTCAAAATCTTCTGATAAAAGTAAAGAGAGTTCATTATAGCGCTCTTTAGCTGCGTTTAGCTCTTTGAGTCCCGCTTCGACGGCTTGACGAACGGTGTGCCCATCTTCAAATTCTGGACGTTGGTCAAGCATCTTAACTTCTAAATCATTTTTTGTGATGCGTCTGCCGCCATCTAAATCCAGTGTGCCATTGACGATTTTCATAAGGGTTGATTTACCGCTACCATTTTTACCAATAATAACAATACGTTCACCCTCGTCTACATGAAAATCAACTTCAGTAAGAATTTTTTGTGCCGAATAGTGTTTTGAAACTTTTTGTAAATCAATTAATGCCATTTGGAATAATACCCATTGTGAGGTTAGGATAAACTTTTTTATAAATATTGTCCTGTATCAACTATCTATTATTGAAGTTACTATAATATATGCAGGATTTATTAAAAGGAAGATTTTTGGGTATTTTTATACATATACATTTAATTGCTGCAATTGCATGGATTGGTGGTTCCGTTTTTATGTTTGTTTTGGGAGTTTCACTTAGAGATAAAGAGAAACAGAAGCAGGTTTATCCTCATATTGGACCTATCTTTGGTTATTTTGAAGTTGTTTCTATTGTGATCTTATTAATAACTGGAACTGTGATGATAACAAATGACGGACTCTTATCACAACTTTTTACTAGTGATCATTCCCTAGTTATAGATACTTTACGAAAAAAATTATGGATTGTGCTTGTGATTGTAATTGCAACAGTAATTCATTTTATTATTGCGTTTAAGACAAATAATGTAGAGAGAACAAAATTACAAAATATTATCTCTCGTGGTTCTTCACTACTTATTTTCTTTCTAAACCTTTTTGTATTGCATTATGCGATTGTGATTCGTTCGATAATGGGCTAGGGCAGAGTTCTTTTGCACTAAACCAGTTGGCAATTCCTTCATCTGTATAGTGGTACTCCCTCTGATGGGGAGGAATGACACTATTTCTCATCTTTGCGCGTGCTATTCCAACAATTAAGAATGTAATGAGTAGTGTTGCTCCTGCTATAAAATAATCATATAAATACCAAGCTATAAACGCAGTGACAAAGCTTGAATACTGCAGTAAAAGTTTTATGCTAAACGCAATTACTTTGCATTTTTTTGAGTGAAGTATCGGGGTTGGTTCTATTAAATCTATGTAATCATTTTCCATAAAAGAATTATAGCAAAATATAAAACTAAATAAACTTTAGTGAATAAGACTAAAGTTTATTGATAAAACTTGCAACTATTAACTTTTTTTGCTAAAATACACTTAAATTTTAAAAAAGAAGGAATTAAATTATGGCTAAACATCAATTTCAAACAGAAGCAAATCAAATTTTACAACTTATGATACACTCTCTATATTCAAATAAGGAGATTTTTCTTCGTGAATTAGTCTCTAATGCATCAGATGCTATGGATAAGCTTAATATGCTTGTTTTAACTGATGAAAAATATAAAAATGTTTCATTTAACCCTCGTATTGACATTAAAATAGATAAAGAGAAGAAAACGCTAACACTTAGTGATACTGGCATTGGTATGAATGAAGAAGATTTAATGAATAATCTTGGAACTATTGCAAAGTCTGGAACGAAAGCATTTTTAGAAAATCTTACAGGTGACCAAAAAGAGGATTCTAATCTTATTGGTCAATTTGGTGTTGGTTTCTACTCTGCATTTATGGTTGCAAAAAAAGTAGAAGTTATTACTAAAAAAGCTGGTGAAGAGAAAGCTTACAAATGGATAAGTGATGGTACAGGTGAATTTGAGATTGAAGATGCTTCAAAAGATTCTCATGGTACTGAAATTATTATGTACCTAAATGATGGTGAAGAGGAATTTTTAGAGACTTATCGAGTTGAAAGCATTATTAAAAAATACTCTAATCATATTGCATTTCCAATTTTTATGGATAAAGAAAAAACAATTCCAGCAAAAACAGATGATGATGGAAAAGAGATAGAGCCTGCTAAAACTGAGATAGAAAATGTACAGATTAATGCTGCAAGTGCATTGTGGACACTTTCAAAAAGTGAACTAAAAGATGAAGATTATAAATCATTTTATGAGACAATCGCACACTCATCAGAAGAGCCTCTTGCTTGGACACATCATAAAGCTGAAGGTGCTATTGAATATACAACGCTATTTTATATTCCAAGTAAAGCACCTATGGACATCTATAGAGTTGATTATAAACCAGGTATTAAACTATACATCAATCGTGTATTTATTACAGATGATGAAAAAGAGCTTATGCCGACATACTTACGTTTCTTGCGTGGTGTAATAGATTCAGCAGATTTACCACTGAATGTTTCTCGTGAAATTTTACAATCAAATCCTGTTATGAGCAAAATTAGAAATGCATCTGTTAAAAAAGTGCTCTCTGAACTCTCTAAAATGATGAAAAAAGATGCAGATAAGTACAATACTTTCTACAAAGAGTTTGGAAATGTGCTTAAAGAGGGTCTTTATAGTGATTTTGGAAATAGAGAGAAAATTTTAGAACTTCTTAAATTTAACTCTCTTAATAGTGAAGAGATGATTACTATTGAAGATTATGTAAAAAATGTAGATGAAGAGAAGAAAGAGATTTATTATTTGGCGGCAAAAACATCTCTTGACTTGTTAAAACATTCACCTATTTTAGAAAAATTTAAAGCTCGTGGTATTGATGTTCTTTTATTAAATGAAGAGGTAGATACTATAATCTTCCCAATGGTGACTGAATATAAAGAGTATAAACTTATTCCTGCTGCAGATGCAAAATTTGAAGAGAGTGAAGATGATAAGAAGAAAAAAGAAGAGTTAGCAAAATCGTACGAAGATTTTACAAAAAAACTTAAAGAAATTCTTGGTGATAGTGTAAAAGAAGTTGATGTAACGACTGAACTTACAGACTCTCCTGTTGCTATTAAAATTGATAAAGAAGATCCAGCTTATATGATGGCTCAAATGATGAAACAGATGGGTCAGGCAACAGATGCCCCAGAGCCTGCACCGATTTTGGAGATTAATCCTAAGCATGAACTTGTAGAAAAACTTAAAGAGAGTGCTGATGTTAATTTAATAGAAGATGCAGCACATGTTCTTTTAGATCAAGCAAAATTGTATGATGGTCAAGAACTTGATGATACAGCAGATTTTGTTGTGCGTTTAAATAGAATTATTGCTAAAGCATTATAGAATTTCTGAATGAGTGTATAAGAAAAGCACACTCATTCAATTATCTTCAAATAAAACCCTAAATAAATTGTTTATAACAGAAAAATATGTTATTTTATATCTATGATTAAGAAATTTGAACTTTTAAATAAATTAGTAGAGAAAGAGGATGTACAGTCAATGCAAGAAGAAGCTTCGCGTATTTATACGGCTCTCATTACAAATGAATTAGCTGATTTGAATTTGTCAGAATATACTTATTCGCCCGCAGAAGCTGTTGAAGAGTTAGGATTGGATGAAGCATTAATAAATGAATTAGTAGCAGATTATGTTTCTCAGATTATTAAATCTTTAGTGCAGTTTGAAGTGAAATTAAATAATTTACAAAAATCTAAAAATAATAATGAACTTGACTTAGATTATACTCCTTTTAGAGAACTTGCCCACAAAAACTTAGGTGTAGCAAGAAATTTACGCATTAAAAATGCAGAAATACTGCTTTATGAAATGATGAAGAAAGAAGATTTAGATTATTTAATGTTATGTCTTGAAGCATTAGAATCTTCTACAATTAAACTTAATACAGAAGTGGCTTACAATACTCTTAAGTTAATTGATATGAAAGATTCACTAAAAAATTAATTTTTCAGTGAATCTGAAATTTGTTCTAATTTTCCTTTGTGATGATTAATTATTTTTACCTCTTTTTTATCAACAGGAAGAATGAATGCCAATAGAATGAAAATAAGTGAAAATACAAGTGCAAGTAGAGCACTTAAAATTATTTTTAATCTAAAATCTGTCATATTAACGATTTTCTTGCTTATCATTTGTTATATAGATCCAAAACTCTTTGTGTGTATAGCCTTTATTTAGAAAATATATTTGTAAAATTGTTACTCTGTAAAGCGTGATTAACATCTTAGCATAAGGAATAAAAAGGCTTAGACTTACAAGTATAGACTGCTGTTTATCACCTTTAGATTCCATCATCTCTTGCATACCAATATTTTTGCTCAAATAAACACCAAAGAGTATTGAAAACGCAAAGTTTAAAATTAATCCAAAAATCATATAAGCCATAAAATCCTGTTCATACATACCAGCTATCATAATTTAAATCCTATATTATTTATATAATATAATAATATCAAAATATTACTAAAAAGTAACATACATTTTTCCTTACTAATAGAAAAGGAAGAGTAAAAACTTTATTTAAACATCTTTATACTATACTAAGAGACAAATTATATAAAAGGTAATTGTATGGAAACTAACCTCATAATAGAGGGAGTAAAATTTATGTTTTTAGGAATGGGAACTGTATTCGTATTCTTAGTAGTGATGATAGCATGTATGAACATAATGTCTTCAATAATAAACAGATATTTCCCTGAACCGCAATCGAGTGCAGATGCTACAACAGCAAGTGCACAAGTCAATAATAAAAAAATAGTCGCGGCGATAACTGCAGCAATTACACATCATAGAGAAGGTTAAGGATTATAATGGCTAAAAAATTTATAGATGTAATGGATACAACATTCAGAGATGGTTTTCAATCTGTGTTTGGTGGTCGTGTGCTGATGGATGACTTTTTTCCAGCAGTAGAGGCAGCCAAAATGGCAGGAATAAATCACTTTGAATTTGGTGGTGGAGCAAGATTTCAATCACTCTACTTTTATTTACGAGAAGATGCATTTGAAATGATGGATAGGTTTCGTAAAATTGTAGGACCTGATGCAAATCTTCAAACACTTGCTCGTGGTGTAAATACTGTTATGCTCGATACTGGTTCAAAAGAGCTTATTGACTTACATGCTAAAATGTTTAAAAAACACGGAACAAATACAATCCGTAACTTTGATGCGTTAAATGATGTTGAAAACCTAAAATATTCAGCTGAGCGTATTACACATCATGGTCTTAAACATGAAGCCGCTATTACAATGATGGATTTACCTCCAGGATGCCATGGCGCACATACAGTCGAATTTTATGAAAAAACACTACGCGATATTTTAGATAGTGGACTTCCATTTGATAGTATCTGTTTTAAAGATGCTTCTGGTACTTCAAACCCTCAAAAAGTTTTTGAAACTATTAAAATGGCAAGAAAACTTCTTGGGGAAGATACTCATATTCGTCTACATACACATGAAACTGCTGGTGTATCTGTAGCTGCTTATATGGCAGCATTAGAAGCTGGTGTTGATGGAATTGATATGGCTGCAAACCCTGTAAGTGGTGGAACAGCACAACCAGATATTTTGACAATGCTTCATGCAACTAAGGGAATGAACTATGATCTTGGTGGATTAGAACTTGGAAAAATTTTAACATATGAGAAAGAACTTCAATCTTGTTTAGCAGATTATTTTGTTCCACCAGAAGCAACAAAAGTATCTCCGATTATGCCATTCTCACCAATGCCAGGTGGCGCGTTAACTGCAAATACGCAAATGATGCGTGATAATGGTATTTTAGATAAATTTCCAGAGGTTATTGCAGCAATGCAAGAGGTAGTTGAAAAAGGTGGTTATGGTACATCAGTAACTCCTGTTTCACAATTTTATTTCCAACAAGCATTAAATAATGTAATGCAAGGTCCGTGGGAAGCAATAGCCCCTGGATATGGTCGTATGGTTCTTGGCTATTTTGGTAAGACACCGGTTGCTCCAGATCCAGAGATTGTAAAAATAGCTTCAGAAAAGTTAAATCTTTTACCAACAACTGAGAAAGCACTGGATTTGGCAGATGCTGATCCTGCAAAATCTTTAGAGAGTTGGATTAATAAACTTAAAGAAGAAAATATAGAAATCACTGAAGAAAATATTTTTATTGCTGCGGCATGTCACGATAAAGGTATCGCTTTTCTTAAAGGTGAAGGTGAATTAAACGTACGTAAAATATCTCAAATGGAAGAAGATTGCAAAGGCAAAGGAGAAAGAAAAGAAATGAGTGGAAATTATACAGTTGTAGTAGATGGTCAAAAGTTTAGTGTTCAGGTTGCTGAAGGTAGTGGTGATGTTCAAGTAGTAGCAGTTGAAGGTGAGGCAGCAGTTGCCGCACCAACTCCAAATGCACCTATTAGTGATGGTGTTGAAATTAAAGCGCTTCTTCCAGGTAGTGTTTGGAAAATAGTTGCTAATCCTGGTCAAAGTCTAAATGAGGGTGATGTAATTATGATTCTCGAATCTATGAAAATGGAAATAGATGTTGTTGCACCAACTGGTGGTGTACTAAAAAGTATAAATGTAGCTACAAATGACAAAGTTGTAGAAGGTCAAGTCGTAGCAGTTATAGGATAATTAATGAAAAGTATTTTAATTAAATTTTTCGCAGCAATGATGCTTTTTGCATTTGCATTTAGTGCAAGTGCAGTGGCTTCAGAACATGCGACAGAATCAATAAAAGCTTCAACGCATCAGGAAGAGACATATAAGTCTCAACCTATGGGTGATATGGTTATAAGCTTTTTAAAGTCAACTGGTATTGTTGCGTTAGTACATCCTCGTGCAGATGAGATGAGTGCAACAGGTAAGCCTATGAGTGATTTTAGTAAAGGTCTTGGTCGTATTATTATGATACTTGTAACTTTTCTTCTCTTTTGGCTTGCCATAGCAAAAGGTTTTGAACCACTACTTCTTTTACCGATTGCATTTGGTGGATTGTTGGCAAATATTCCAATTGCAGGCATTGGAGGACCTCATGGCTTTTTAGGGGTTATTTACCAAGCAGGTCTCTCAAATGAACTTTTCCCTATTATCATTTTTATGGGTGTTGGTGCTATGACAGACTTTGGTCCACTTCTCTCAAACCCTAAAACAGCGCTTTTGGGTGGTGCCGCACAATTTGGTATATTTGGAACGCTTGTTGGAGCCATGGTTTTAGCACAAATGGGACTTGTTGACTTTACACTTAAGCAAGCAAGTGCTATCTCTATTATTGGTGGTGCTGATGGTCCAACATCTATCTTTATTGCTACAAAACTTGCACCTGAACTTTTAGGAGCAATTGCTGTTGCATCATATTCGTATATGGCAATGGTTCCTATTATTCAACCTCCAATTATGAGAGCCTTAACAACTGATGCAGAGAGAAGAATTAAAATGACTACACTTCGTCATGTTTCTCGTTTAGAAAAGTTGATTTTTCCTCTTTTAGTTTTAGGTCTTGCAATTTTAGTTTTACCAGAATCTACACCGTTAATTGGTGCTTTTATGTTTGGTAACTTCTTGAAAGAATCAGGTGTTGTTGAGCGTTTAAATGATACGCTTCAAAATTCACTTATTAATATTACGACTATTTTCTTAGGTCTTGGTGTTGGTTCAAAGCTTGCAGCAGATCAATTTTTAGTACCTGAGACTATGTTTATTATGGTTCTTGGTATTATTGCGTTTGGTGTAGGTACTGCAGCAGGTGTATTGATGGCAAAAATTATGAATCTCTTTCCCGGTCATAAAATTAATCCACTTATTGGTTCAGCTGGAGTTTCTGCAGTCCCAATGGCAGCGCGTGTATCAAATAAAGTAGGTATGGAATATGACCGTACAAATATGCTTTTAATGCATGCTATGGGTCCAAATGTTGCAGGTGTTATTGGTTCAGCAGTTGCGGCTGGTGTACTTATTTCAATGTTTCAACATTGAGTGATAGAGACAATGTAATACATACATTGTCTCTTCATTTATTTCTTTAGTTTTATTGTGTGTTTTTCTTTTTCATTGCAGATACAATTAGTGGAATGACATTATGGCTTTTTGTTTTGTCTATAAAGTCATCTGCTCCAAGTCCTTGTGCTTCTCTTTTATTATTATCTCCAGTCATAGAACTATTTACAATGATAGGAATATCTTGCGTAGTTTTATTTGCTCTTAATTTTTGAATAACAGTAAATCCTGACATTTCTGGCATCTCAATATCGGTGATAATGGCAGGAATCTGTGATTTTTGTTCATCAGATAAAGCAAAAATATAATCAATAAGTTTTTTACCATTGGAAAAAAGTTGCATCTTTAGGTGTGCTTTTTCAAATATTTGTGTAAGGTGTCTCTGTGCTGTTCTTGAATCTTCAGCAATAAGAATAGTACCATGTTTGAGTTTTTCAGGGAGTTCTAAAGTTTGTAGTAACTCTAAATCTTTATCTACATTTACAAGTGCTTGAGGTAGGACATCTGCAAGGAGTTTTTCATAATCAAGAATAAGACATAAACTGCCATCTTCTAGTCGTGTGTCATTTATGACAACACCATCATCTTTGAGTCTGTAGCTATCTGGTGCATGCATCTCATTCCAGTTCTTTTTGATTACTCTGTATGCTGACATAATTCTAAGACCGATAATAACACCATTAAAATCACATACTAAAATATTTGATTTTTTAATCTCTTCCTTTGTTAATGTTATACCAAGCCAAGCAGGTAAATTAAGAATTGGAATTTGCATATCTCTTAAAATAATTGTGCCCTCAAGCAGGGGATGAGATGAGGGAAGTTGTGTGAGATAATGATTTCTTGATTCCACAACTTCTCGTGTTTTAAAAACATTTACAGCATAGTAAGCAGAACTGTCACTTTGACTAACTCTGAAAACTAAAAGCTGTAGCTCATTATTTTTTGCTAAATTTGTTGCAGCATCAACATTGTCAAGTACAGACATTAATTACCTTTATATTAAATATCTCTTAATAGTACCAGAAATAAAATGAAATATGCTTGAATATTAGCAAGTAAATGTTAGAATAGTATGATATTGTATGAGGAGTCTTTTTTGCTAAAAATGTTAAGTTTACTATTTCTTTTGAGTACAGTTAGTTTTGCAAAAGTTTATTATGCTAGGGTAACACCTTATGAAGTACGTACTATTGCATCTACTGTATCGGGTCAAGTCCTTTACACAGATGAAAATATGTTGGGAAAAAAACTTTCAAATAAAGCTTTTATTAAAATTGATGATGCTCTTAATCGTGATGAACTAGAATCTGTAAGAAAAAAAATGAGCTATTTAAAGAGTACCCTTGCAACAAATGAAAAAATTCTAAAAAATTTAAAAGAAGCATTGGTGAGGAAAAAAGAGAATTTTAAAAAAATTATGGCTTTAAGTATAAAATCAAAAGTTGAAAAAGATAAAGAGTTTTATGATTTGGTAGCGAGTGAAAACAGTTACCTTTCGACTTTAAAAGAGATGAACTCTTTAAAAACAAATATAAGTGATTTAGCATTTAGAGAAAAACAACTTATGAAGAGTATTCAAGATAAAAGTATTGTAGCAAATGGTTTTGTTCTTTATGAATTAAAAGTGAAAGCGCAAAGTGTTGTTAATATTGGCACACCATTAGCAATCGTTGCCGATGTCAGTAAAGCTGTAGCTGTGATTTATCTTGATGAAAATGACCTTATTAATCTAAATAATAGAGTTTTGTATATAAATGGTAAAAAGAGTAACTATAAACTTTCAAGAATATCTAAAATTGCTGATGGTAAAAATATTTCAAGATATAGTGCTCAGATTGTTATGAAAGCACCAAAGATATTTTCAAATCTTATTAAAATAGAATTAAAAGAAGAGCATAATGAAATCAAGTAGTATTACAGCCTGTCCACTTGATTGTTATGATGCTTGTGGAATTATTTACGATGATGCAAAGATAAAACCGATGAAAGAGGGGTACACGAATGGATTTTTATGTCCCCATTTGAACCATTATTTAGACACTAAAAGAGTAGAATCACCAAGATATAAGGGTGAAAATATCTCTATGCAAGAGGCATTAGATAAATTAAAAGAGATTTTATCTTCATCTTTAAAAAGTGACATACTTCACTATAGAGGTAGTGGAAATTTTGCTTTAATGCAAGAGGTAACTGACCATTTTTTTGCAAATTTTGGAGCAGTGTTAACAGATGGTAGTCTTTGTGATGGAGCAGGGGAAGCTGGTATTATTAATGGACGCGGTAGCAATAAAAATATGCCATTGAGTGAAATTGCTAAGTCTGATGTTGTAATTTTTTGGGGACGAAATCCTCATGTGACATCTTCACATATTTTACCGCTTATAAAAGATAAAAAAGTGATTGTTATTGATCCTGTTGCAACAAAAATTGCAAGAAGTGCAGATATATTTGTGCAAATAAAACCTCACACAGATATTTTTTTAGCACTACTTTTGACGCGTTTTGTCTATATTAATGATAGTTTAGATGAACTCTTTATAGAAAAATATGCAAGTGAATTTGAAGACTACTATGAACTTACACAAGGTGTAAGAATTAAGGCTACTTTAGAAAATATTGGTGTCTCTCTGGGTCAAATTGGTGATATGCTAGAGTTATGTATCAATAGAAAAGTAGCAATAGTGTGTGGTGTAGGTGTTCAAAAATATAGAGATGGAGCTGATGTTTTACGTGCTATTGATGCATTTGGGGTATCTTTAGGACTTTTTGCAAAAGAGGGGAGTGGTGTTGCCTATCTTGGAAATTCAAAAGAAAATATAGAGTCTGCGTTTACTACAAAGGCAAAACGAGTCTCTAAAGTAAATACAAAATTTGATGAGTTTGCAACTGTTTTTATTCAAGGTGCAAATCCATTAGCACAGATGCCTGATAGTTCTCGTGTACAAAATGCAATACAAAAGACAGAAAATGTAATTTATTTTGGATTATATGAAAATGAGACAAGTGAAATTGCTGATTTGGTTATTCCTGCTAAGAATTTTTTAGAAAAAAATGATGTAAGAAGTTCCTATTCTCATAATGGGCTTTTAGTAATGAATAAACAGATAGAGAGTGAAATAGGCATTAGTGAATATGATTTGGCAGCTTATCTTTGTGCTGAATTTGATATTGCATTAAAATCAGAGAGTGAATATTTGCAACATTATAAAAATTTTGGTGTTAGACATATTGACGGTAGTGTGCAGGTTGAAGGTAGAAATGTAGAGCCCTATAAAAATGGTTTTGATACAGATGATGGAGAATTTGTTTTTCTTGAAGAGTTTGAAACGCAGCAAAATAGCAGTGATGATGAGTTTTATCTTATTACCCCAAAGAGTTCATCATCTCTTAATTCACAATTTAAACGCAGCCAAGAGGTGCTAATTCATCCTTCTCTTGGCTATGATGATGGAGAAATGCTCTGTATTAGTTCTGATAATGGAGAGGTGTCATTACGTGTCAAAAATAGTGATGCATTAAGAAAAGATACTATAGTAATTTATAGTGGCACAAAGGGTATAAATAATCTTACATCTTCAAAACACTCTTATGAAGGAAAAAATGCTGTATATCAAGAAAATAGGGTAAAAATCAAAAAATAAATTTATGATTTTCATAAGATTATCTTATGATTTTATTTTAAATTTACTTTTATATTGAAGTGTTATAATTACCTCCTCTTTACTTAGGTAAAGCTCAAATTATGCCAGTGAAGATATTCGTGGTGACAAAGGAAATATATGAAAAAGTTAGTTTTAGGATTAAGCGCGTTAGCGATTATGATGTTTATGTCGGGGTGTTCTACAATGCACATGGGTTGGACTGCAGTGACAGGTCAACATAAGCTAGATGATGGTGCTATGAAAGCATATGATGATATGTTTACTAAAGTAGTGAAAGATGGTGATCCAGCTAAAGCTATGATGGTAGAATTTAAAGTTGCTGATGATGTAAGTGGTGATGATGTAAAAGAGTCTATTACTGCACTTACTGAAGAGTACAATATGAGACTTACAAACTATGTTAAAATGTTCACAAAAGAAGATGCAAAACCAAATGAAGTAAAAGAGGCTAGAATTTACTCTCTTTGTTCTCTTCCAATCGCGAAGAAATTTTTAAATCACTCACGCTATTTTGGTGGTTTTATGCCATGTAGAATTATGTATGTACAATATGGAAATGGTGATGCTTACCTAATTACTATGGATTTAACACTGGCTATTCATGGGGGTTATCCACTTTCACCAGAAATGTTAAAACTAGCAACTACAGTTGAAAAATCAATGAATGAAATTACTCAACGTGCTGCAAATGGTGACTTTTAAGAACCATCTTTAATCTCTTCTTTGCTATCCCCATTGATGGGGGGTGGCTTTTCTTCAAATATCCTCTTTTTTTTAACAACTCCATTTATAAATATAAGCTTTTTGTGTGATATAATTTAAGTAATTAAATAGTAGTGAGAAAATTATGAATATAAAAGATTTAGATAAAAAATATGTACTTCCTACATATGCAAGAGCAGATGTAGAGTTTGTCAGTGGATCAAACGCAACACTTACAGATGATGCTGGTAAAAAATATATTGATTTTACTTCGGGTATAGGGGTCGTCTCGGTTGGTCATGGAAACAAAAGAGTGGCTGATGCTCTTTGTAATCAGGTTTCTAAACTTACACATACTTCAAATCTTTACTATATTGCACCACAAGCGCAAGCTGCACAAAAAGTTGTAGAAGCTAGTGGATATGATATGCAGTGCTTTTTTGCAAATAGTGGAGCTGAAGCCAATGAAGGTGCTATTAAAATAGCAAGAAAACATGGCGAACGCGATGGAAAGATTAAAAGATATAAAATTATTACACTTAATCACTCTTTTCACGGACGTACAATTACAACTGTAAAAGCAACAGGACAAGAGTCTATGCATAACTATTTTGGACCTTTTCCTGATGGTTTTGTATATGCAGATGGTATTGATGAAATAGCATCTCTTTTAGATGACCATACTGCAGGCGTTATGATAGAACTGATTCAAGGTGAAGGTGGTGTTGAACCTCAAGACAGAGAAAAAGTACAAAAATTGGCAAAACTTTTAAAAGCTAAAGAGATTCCTCTTATTATAGATGAGGTACAAACGGGTGCTTATAGAGTTGGAGAGTTTACTGCATCTCAGGCTTATGGCATTGAGCCTGAAATTATTACACTTGCTAAAGGTGTAGGTGGTGGTGTTCCTGTTGGTATTGTTATGACTACACTTAAAGAAGTGCTAAACGCAGGTGATCATGGTTCTACATTTGGAGGAAACTTTTTGAGTGCACGGGCAGTTTGTGAAGTTGTTGACATTTTAAATGAGCTAAAAGAGAGTGGAGAGTTAGCTGCAACTTCGGCTGCATTTAGTGAGGCATTAGAAAATTTTTATGTTGCACATAAGGACATTTTCAGTTCAAGAGTTGGTTTTGGAATGATGTGTGGATTGCGTACTAAAGATGCACAAACCCTTTCAAACATCATAAACTTTGCACGAGAAAATGGTGTTATGGTTTTAAAAGCAGGGCGAAATACGTTGCGTTTTTTACCACCACTTACAATTACAAAAGAGGAAATAGATGAAGGGTTTAAATCTCTTACTCTTGCTATGTCTAGGCTCTAGTTCCACTCTTCTTGCAAATGAGAATAACGCAAGTTTAGATAGCTTTATATCGGATTATAAAAACCAGCAGTTTGAGTATGATTATAAGAAGAGTGAAGCAGAGAGCTCTAAACTACGAGATTCATGGATAGCGCCTCTTCGGCTTAATTATAATTACTCAAAAAGTAACCCATACACGACTGAGCAGTTAAATGAGAGCGCAGGTATTCGAATGGATCAGCCTATTTTTCAAAGTGGTGGGATTTACTATGGTATTAAGTTTGCAGATGCTAGCAAACTCTACAATGATGTCTCAATTGATGTAGCTAAACGTAAGATGATAAAAGATGCAATATCTCTATTGATGCAAATTAGACAGACCTCTTTACGGATTCAAAAACAAAAATTACAGATTAAAAACTCTGATATAAATCTTTTACAAAAAAAGGAACAATATCTGAATGGACAGCTTGATTCTGGGTTTTTAGATAATGCAATTATTCAAAAAAATATTGTCGTGCAAGCACTTTATGACATCGAAACAAATAGAGAAAAACTTATAAATAAATTCTCTGCTTTAAGTGATTTAAACTATAAAAAAGTCTCTATATTGCATCTAAAAATGATTTCCAAAAATGAGTTTTTACAATATAATACCTATATAAAACAGAGTGAATATAGGCTAGAAAAGAGTCTTTATGCAAAAGATGTACGTGTTGCAAAATATTTGCCAAAAGTGAATTTGACTGCAGGTTATAACTGGCAAAAGACATCAAATCAACAATTTTCTCCAACATTTCCAGCTTTTTCTCAAGAGAGAAATTATTATGATTATGGATTTAAGCTCTCCATTCCGATTGACATCAACACTTTTCGTGATATAGAATCTGCAAAAGTGGATTATCTAAAATCACAAGTTATTAAAAAAGATAGAGTAAGAGAGTTGAGTGCATTATACGATCAGGTGATGAACAACATCAAAAACTTTAATAAAAAAATAGCATTGAGTCGTCAAAATAGAGAATTGTATAAAAAACTGCTTGATGATACAGAAAAACTTTACGCAAGCGGATACAAAACAAAGTATGATGTCCAAACTTTGACAAACTCTTTGGCAATACAAAAGATAGATACAAAAATATATAAGATGGATAAACAGCTAGAGTTGTTAAATCTATATGAAATGTATATAAAGGCTGGTAAATAGGTGGGTAGAGTAGTAAAATTTAGCGAATATATGACAGAGTGGCTTTATGGTAAAGATGGCTACTATGCAACATACAAAAATATAGGAAAAAGTGGTGATTTTTATACCGCGGTAAGTACGAGTAAATTTTTTGGTGGAACAATTGCAAAACATATTATCTCTTTAGTGGATGATGGTTTTTTGGCGCCAAACGCAGTAATATGTGAAATAGGTGCACATCATGGCTATTTCTTAGCAGATGTGTGTGAGTTTCTTTATACTCTGCGTCCTGAAGTGCTTGAGAGTTTTGAATTTGTCATTGTTGAGCGTTTTGATGATTTGCAAATGCAACAGCGTAACTATTTTCAAGAGAGTTTTGGTGATGTTGTAAAACTGACACATTATAAATCTTTAAGTGAGTTGCAATGTGAAAATGCTTTTTTTATTGCCAATGAAATTTTTGATGCATTTCCTTGTGAATTGTATTTTAAAGGAAAAAGTGCAAGTGTTCAAAATCACAATGTAGAATTTGATTTAGATGATGAGTGGGTGGCACAAAAAGCGGCTAAATATTATAAAGAGAGGGGTGAAATAGCACTTGGGTATGAGGAGTTTGCAAAAGAGATGGCTGCTTCATGTGACAAGTTTGAGTTTATGAGTTTTGATTATGGAGAGATGGCTGCTCGTCCTGATTTTTCGTTGCGAATTTATACAAAACACAAAGTTATACCGTTTTTTCTTCCCGAAGGGGAAGAGGATTATGTGCCAAGAGAGGAACTCTTTCAAAAATCTGATATTACTTATGATGTAACATTTGCTCATGTAAAAGATGCCTATGAAGAGGCTGGTGTTGCGTTTGTGGATTTTAAAGCACAGATGACTGCACTTGTAGATATGGGGATTTTAGAACTTTTAGAAATGTTGCAAAAAAATGCTGAAGAAAAAATTTATAAGCAAGAACTTAAAAAAGCTAAAATGCTTATTATGCCAAACTTTTTAGGAGAGCGTTTTAAAATGATACGCTTTAGAAAAGAGGACTCTTAAAGAGCCTCTAGCATTTTCATTAACTCTTCTGGACGGTTAGAGTTTTTAATGGCGTTTTCTCTTGAAATTATCTTTTTCTGTAGAAGAGATACCAGCTGTTGAGCTTGTGTCGTCATATTTGTTTCTTGTTGGTTTAACTGCATTTGAGAGTAAATCTGGTGTACTTTATCTTCTCTAATTTGATTTTGAACAGCAGGGTTTGTTATAAGTATCTCTTGCGTTGCGACTTTACCGCTACCAATTCTAGGAATAAGTGTTTGAGAAATTACTGCAACAAGTGAAGATGCAAGCTGGGCGCGTACTTGCGCTTGCGCTTCTCCTGTAAATACATCAATAATACGGTTGATAGTTCCTGGTGCAGAGTTGGTATGAAGCGTTCCAAATACCAAGTGACCAGTCTCTGCAGCGGTTAGTGCAGCACCTATGGTCTCAGCATCACGCATCTCCCCAATGAGAATAACATCTGGATCTTGGCGCAGTGCATATTTTAGTGCTGCTGCAAACGAATCTGTATTGCTTCCTACATCGCGTTGTGAAAAGAGAGATTTAATATTTTTATGTACAAACTCAACAGGGTCTTCAATGGTAATAATATGACGGCGTTCAGTGAGGTTGATCTCGTGAAGCATAGATGCAAGTGTTGTTGATTTACCACTTCCTGTTGGTCCTGTTACAAGAATAAGCCCCTTCTCTTTCTTAATAAGTTCTTTAAAAATAGGAGGGTTACCATACTCCTCAAGTGTAGGAACTTCAAGGGGAATCATACGAAAGGCACAGCCAATTCCATAGATAGTACGGTAGTAGTTTGCACGGAAACGACCAACATCTTTTAACTCAAAAGAGAAGTCTAGCTCATTATGCTCTTCAAATATTTTTTTCTGCTTGTCTTCAATAAGTGAATATGCCATCTCTTCAATATCTTTTGCATTAAGCACAGGTAAATTAAGCGCACGCAACTCTTTATCTATTCGTATCTGTGGTTCACTACCAACAACAAGATGCAGGTCTGATGACTTAAACGCAAGTACACTTTTTAGCAACTTTTTTATATCTAATCGTTGATTTGAACTTCTTTGTTCCTCTTCATTACTCATGAAAAACTCCTCTTATAAATTTCTTCATTGAAACCAACTAAGAGTTCATTTTTGAACTCAATGACAGGACGTTTTATAAGAAGATTTTCTTTACAAAGCCACTCTTTTTGTCCTGTTTCATCTAAGTTTAGCTCTTTTAGTTTTAGATTTCTATATGTTGTACTTCTGGCGTTAAAAAGAGTTTTAGTATCTACTTTCTTACTCCATTCATCTATTTTTGTACATGGTAATTGTTCCGTTTTAAAGTCAAAAAGTTCGTATTCAATGTTGTTTTTTTTTAAAAACTTAAGTGCTTTTTTGACACTGTCACAGTTTTTAATGCCATATACTTTTATCACTGCGTTTACTCTATGATCTTTGGAACGATGAAAAAATTGTCAGCACTTTGTGGGGCATGTGTTAATATATCTTCACCAACAGTAGGTTGGGAATGAACAGTGTCCTCTCTAAGAGGCGTCTCTTTGTCACTCATTGCAAAAACACTCTCAACACCATCAGTATTTAGCTCACTTAAATTGTCAACAAAACTTACAATTTCTGAGAGTTGTTCTACAATTTCTTCTCGTTTGTCATCGCTGATTTTTAAGAATGATAATTTTTCTAGTTTTGTTAAAAGTGCGTCATCTATTTGCATTTAAAATCCTATACAATTTTGTTTTTTCGATTTTATCATAATTTGATAAAACTTTAACTTACTTATGGGTAAGATTATAGACTTTTAAAATATATAAGGAATGATTTTTGAGCTTAAAAGAGAATATTGGAATGGTAAAAGAAGGACTTACAGCAGAAGAACAGTTCTTTGAAAAAGCAGTTGTAACTGAGAAGTTTGTTAAAAAGTATAAGAATGTGATGATAGGTTCTGTTGTTGTTATTGTTTTAGTTGTTGCTGGAAATATTATATATAATATGAATAGAGCAAGTACACTTAACGCAGTCAACAAAACACTTGTCACTTTAGAATTAAATCCAAGCTCCAAAGTAGCGCAAGATAAGCTTGCTTCTTTAAGCCCCACTTTGAATGATGTTTGGCTCTACTCTCAAGCTGTTGCACATCAGGATTTGAAAACTCTGAATTCTTTGCAAAACTCTAAGGCTCCTCTTATTGGAGGATTGGCGACTTATGAAGCTGCACAAAATTCACAGGATAAAGCGAAACTTGAAGCGTATGCACAAACGCAAGGTGCTATTTATAGAGATTTGGCACAAGTTCAATTAGCAATTATTTTAATGAATGAAAATAAAATTACAGATGCCCATGAGCACCTTAGTATGATTGGTATAGAGTCTCCTTTGGCTCCTGTTGCTAAAGCTTTAATGCATTATGGAGTGAAATAAAATTGTATAAGTATTTAATTTTTTTAGTACCTCTTTTAGTGCTATTTTTTAGTGCTTGTAGCACAAAAGAGGTCTATAAACCAAAAAAAGTGTCAGGTGAATGGAGACATTATGCACCGATGGACTCTGAAATAATTGATAGATCTTCAAATATTGCATTGCTTGAAAATCAAAAAGTGCTTACAAAAAATGGTGAGTTAAATGTTACTATTGGAAAGAATCAGCGCGTTATTTCTTTAAGTGATGGTTGGGTGCTGAGTAGCAGCATTGATGGAAATCTCACTCTCACTTCTCAAAACAATAATAGCATTAGAAAAGATTTTCAATTGAAAAACACCATTGCAAGTGCAAGTGTTAATGGTGATATGTTGGCAGTTTTATTTGCTGATGATGAGATAGCACTTTATGATATACCATCAAAGTCACTACTTTTTAAAGAACAGAGCGGAGCATCAGTTGCATCAGATATGCGCATAGTGAATCCTTACTTTATGAAAGGTTTGGTTATTTTTGCAACACTTGATGGAAAAATTATTATTGTTAGTACAAAGATGAAAAAAGAGCTTAGAACAGTTATTGTCTCCTCTGCGGACTATTTCAACAATATTATTGATTTGAATCTATTTGATAATAAAATTGTAGCAAGTACCGATACAAAAATGCTCTCTTTAACAAAAAAAGAGTTAAGACAGAAGTATGAGATACGAAATATTGCTTATGGTAAAAAAGAGATTTTTATTACAACAAAACAGGGTGAAGTGATTGCTTTGACACCTGATTTACAAGTTATTTCAAAAGTGAAGTTTCCTTTTGCTCACTTTTTAGGTCTAATTAATAAAGGAGACAAGCTTTATGCCTTAGAAAAAGAGGGATATCTTATTGTAATAAATAAGGAAACTTTTGATTATAAAGTGAAAAAAGTAGATATTGATGAAGGTTTTGTATTTACAGGTAAAGATCTCTTTTACGTAGATGATAAAGAGATTGTAATTAAATAGATGTCAAACGAGTTAGAGGCTTTTTTAGAGTATATTACTATTATTAAAGCTTTGAGTAAAAAGAGTGTTGAGGCTTATAAAAATGATCTGCTTCTTATTGAAGAATCGGCACATAAGCCTCTTATCTCACTTAAAACAGAAAATATTTTAAAAATTCTCTCATCTTATGAAAATAAACGCACTCTCAATAGAAAACTCTCTTCAGTAAATGCTTTTTTTGATTTTTGTTACAAAGAGCAGTTTAGTGATGAAAAAAATAGACTTAAATTTGCAAAAATTGCTAAAACATTGCCAAAGTTTATGGACTATGATGCAATTATGAACTCACTTTCCTTGATAGATAGAAGTAACTGGATAGGTAAACGTGACTATGCACTTATTCTATTTTTATATGCAAGTGGAGCAAGAATAAGTGAGTGTTTGGAGCTAAGTTATAGTGATATAGAAGAGGAGTGGCTGCATATTCGCCATGCTAAGGGAGAAAAAGAGCGTATTGTCCCTTTAGCAAAGATTGCAAAAGTAGCTATTGACGCTTATTTAGACGATAGCGGTTTTAACAAAGCTTATGTTTGGTGTAATTATAGAGGTGGCAAACTCAGCCGAATATCAGCTTATAAAATAACACAAAAATATCTGGGTGTCTCTCCTCATGTTTTACGCCACTCTTATGCTACTGCTCTTATTCGTGGTGGTGCTGACTTAAGAGTAGTACAAGAACTTTTAGGGCACTCTTCACTGTTAACAACACAAATTTACACCCATATTCAACGACAAGATCTAAAAGATACTGTTGCGGCTTGTCATCCAATGGCAAAAGAGGATTTATGAATCATACAAATAATAAGATATTTTCAAAACCATTTTTGGATTCACTCTTTTTTACACAAAACAAGTGGCATCAGCATGGAGTGCTTGTACATACGTTGCGTGTTACTTATGAGGCATTAAGGGCGGGAGATTGGAAGTTTTTTGCAGCAGGGATTCTTCATGACATTGGAAAGCCCTTCACTGCGTTTAAGAAAGATGCAGAGGATTATGAGTATGATGAGTGGAGTTTTACCGACCATGAAGAGAAAAGTTACCAGATAATAAAAAATTGGACTTTTATTAGTGATTATACAAAGCAGATTGTTAGGTATCATTATCTTATTCGTGATATAAAGAAGTCTAAAACAGAAGATTATGAGCGTTATTTAGAAAAAAAAGCTATTTGGGATTCACTTGATGCATCTATGCATAGAGATTTAGA
Source organism: Sulfurimonas sp. (assembly GCF_026991475.1). Lineage (GTDB taxonomy): Bacteria > Campylobacterota > Campylobacteria > Campylobacterales > Sulfurimonadaceae > Sulfurimonas. Next base: position 22,127 of record NZ_JALXBK010000043.1, read on the forward strand.
ACGCTTTTTAGTTTATGATGATAGAGGAAAAGGAAAAAAAAGACGATGAAGAAGTTTATGCCTTTTATAGTTGTAGGGATTTTAGTTGTTATTATAGTAGGAGTTTTTCTCTCCCTTGCCAAGGTACAACATATGGTTGTTATTCAAGAGGGGAACACGCAAAAGCTACCTATAAAAATGAAACTGCATAAGTACCAAGATAGTGACTGCGGTATGGTAATAGATGAACTTACTTATGCTTCACAGGTAATTGCACCTGATGGTAGAACATGGTTTTTTCATGATCATGGAGATTTTGTTCATTGGTTGCGTGATAAGCCTTTTGAAAAAAGTGCTGTCATTTGGGTAATGAGCCGAGATACTCACAAATGGATAGATGGACGAAAAGCATTCTATACACTTAATGAACTAACACCTATGGGTTATGGTTTTGGAGCATATGAACACAAAAAAGCAGGTATGGTTGATTTTGCAACTATGCGCTTAAGAATGCTGCGTGGTGAAACAATGAAAAATCCAAGAATACGTAAACAATTATTAGGAAGATAAAGTAGTGGATAGTATAAATCTATTAACCATCATAAGTATTGCTTTTTTAGGGTCATTTGGACACTGTATTGGTATGTGCGGTGGTATTGTTTTAGCCTATTCAACTATTAAAATTGAGCCTGCAAGTTCTAAAGTTTCTAAAACTATAGCGCATCTTTTGTACAATTTTGGACGTGTGCTTACCTACACTATTTTAGGGGCAATGTTTGGTGCTTTAGGTGGTGTGGTAATATTCAGCAACACTGCAAACGCAGTGCTTTTAATTGTAGCTGGTGTTGCTATGATACTTGCAGGTCTCTCTTTAATGGGAAAAATAAAATTTTTAACAATTATAGAACATTCTATATCTTCTTCAAATTTTT
>NZ_JALXBK010000044.1 GCF_026991475.1 Sulfurimonas sp.
AGATGCGAATAGAGGTAAATGGACAAGTGGCATCATTTGCAAAAATCCAAAAATTTATAGAACAGATTGAACCATTTGTAAAAACTCCAACGAAAAAGATTAAGCGTTACCTCTATAAAGAGTAGGAAAGAAAGATGACAACCCAAGAAAAAAAGATACTTAAAAATATTATGATTCAAGAGATAGATGCTCTTACCTTAGAGTTACAAAACATCGAAAAATCACTTAAGCCAATCAAAAAAGATTGCTCCTTAGACAGCATAGACCACAAAATGCTCAAACAGGATCAAAATGTCAATATTCAAAGATTTGAAGAGGCAAAAAAACGCTTAAATAGACTCAAATATGCCTTTTTAAAAGTTGATATAGAGGGGTACGGAGTTTGTAAAGAGTGTGAAGAAGATATAGCACTAGAACGCCTAAAACTCATTCCAGAATCACAATACTGTGTATCTTGTATGAATGAGTTAGGTTTATAGATTAAAACTGAGGTTGAACGAAAGGAATAACCTGTTTTTTACGACTAAGCACTTTATCTAACCATACTTTGTGGTCTTGAAGTTTTGTGTTAAACGCAGCTTCTATTTTACTCTCATCATCTGAGACGACAAGAAGTTTAGAACCCTCTTTCATTATGTCTGTAAGGAGTATGAGCACAGTATGTAAGCCATTTTCTTCTTTCATCTTTCTCATATCTTCTAAAAGTTCCTCTTCGCGAGGCTCAAGCACTGTTATGTCCACCATTTCAAGCTGACCTACTCCAACTTTTGTACCGTTCATATTGAACTCTTTGTAGTCTCTTGTGTTAAGGTCTCTTGCACTCGCACCATCTACTGCAGATTTTACAATAAACATCTCCATAGCAAGTTTTTTATAATCTTCTACACCTGCAATCTCTGCAAGCTCTTTTACCGCTTTTGTATCTACTTTTGTACACGTAGGAGATTTAAAGATGACAGTATCACTTAAAATCGCCATCATCATCATGCCGGCAATATTTTTAGGAATTTCTACACCGTAAGATTTATACATCTCATATACAACAGTATTTGAGCAGCCAATAGGTCTTATCCACGCTTCAAGTGGAGTATCTGTTGTTAAATCTCCAAGTTTGTGATGATCTGCTATACCTAAAATAGTCGCTTCATCAATATCATCTTGAAAGTGAATTTTATCGGTTGAATCGACGATAAAAACCTTTTCACCTGCTACAGAAGTTTTTAACATTGGAAGTTTTCCATCAAATTTATCTAAAATAAACTCTGTCTCAGCAGAGATGTCACCCTGACGCGCAGGAATATACTCTTCATTTTCTACTTGATTTTTTAAATAAGAGATAGAAATAGCCCCAACGATGGAGTCACTATCTGGATTTCTGTGTCCAAAAACATATACTGACATTATAAGCCTTTAAATTTTTTTTTGAAATTATACTATATTTTACTGCGTTTACTTATGCAGAGCCAACTCTTTTTCCAAATACTCACCTGTATAAGAGCCCGTCTTTTTATGCGAAGCCGCCAACTCTTCAGGCGAACCCTCTGCAATGATAAGTCCACCGCCGCTTCCGCCTTCTGGACCCATGTCGATGACATAGTCGGCATTTTTTATCATATCGAGATTATGCTCAATGATAAGCACAGAGTTTCCAAGCTCTACAAACTTATGCAGGACATTTGTAAGTCTGTCTACATCTGCAAAATGTAAGCCTGTTGTCGGCTCATCCAAAATGTAAAGCGTTTTTCCTGTATCTTTTCGGCTGAGTTCTTTTGAGAGTTTTATACGCTGTGCTTCTCCTCCTGAGAGTGTTACTGCGTTTTGACCGAGTGTAATGTAACCAAGTCCGACATCGACAAGTGTTTTCATCATCTGATGAATTTTTGGAATCGGTTTGAAAAACTCAAATGCCTCTTCTACACTCATGGCAAGTACATCAGCAATTGTTTTACCTTTATAAAAAACTTCCAAAGTCTGTTGATTATATCTCTTACCGCCACAAGAGTCACACTTCACCATAATATCAGGCAAGAAGTGCATCTCTATTTTGTTTTCACCCTCTCCCTGACACTTCTCACAACGCCCACCTTTAACATTAAAACTAAATCGTGAAGCTGTATAACCACGAATTTGGCTCTCTTTTGTCTGTGCAAAAAGATTACGTATTTCATCCATCACACCTGTGTAAGTTGCTGGGTTTGAGCGAGGTGTGCGCCCTATTGGACTTTGATCGAGGTAGATGACTTTATCTACATTCTCAAGTCCACTAATCTCTACACCGGCTACTTTATTTACTTTTCGTGCATGATTGAGCAGTTCTCTAGCAGTTGGCAAGAGTGTTTGAAGCATAAGTGAACTTTTTCCGCTTCCACTTACACCAGTGATACAGACAAAATTATTAAGTGGAATCTTTGCGTTTAAATTGTTAATATTATTTAATGTAACATTTTTAATCTCTATCCACTTCTCCTGCTTGCGTCTATAAAAATACTCTATTTTTTTGCGTCCATAAAGATAATCTGCGGTAAGTGTTTTCGCCTTTTTAAGTTTATCAAGCGTTCCACTAAAGACTACTTCACCACCAAATTTTCCTGCACCACTTCCTATATCTACAATAAAGTCTGCATTTTCTATAGTCTCTTTATCATGTTCAACCACTATTACAGAGTTGCCTTTTTCTTGTAAAGAACGAAGGGTACGAATAAGCTTTAATGTATCTCTCTCATGAAGCCCAATACTTGGCTCATCCAACACATATAAAACACCAGTCAAACCACTACCTATCTGTGAAGCAATGCGAATACGCTGTGCCTCTCCACCACTAATGGTACGAGCATCACGACCAAGTGTAATGTAGCCAAGTCCTACATCATACAAAAAGTAAAGACGTTCACGTATCTCATTGAGTATTGGTTCAGCAATCTGCTGGGATTGTGCATCAAAATATTCAAAATTCTCTTCATTGGCAAAGAAATCGTATGTTTTTGCTATGGGCATATCAAGTAACTCTGCTATACCCTTTCCTGCCACTTTAACAGCTAAAGATTCTCTCTTAAGACGATGTGCATCACAAACATCACACACCTTTTCACTCATATAATCAGCAAGCTCTTTTTCATCTTTTATCATGTCATAGGCAATACGAATAATCCCTGGAAAAATTCTTTTTACGGGATGTTTTTTCCACAAAAATTCTACTTCATCAATATTTCCATGCAAGATTGCTTTTTGCTGATATATAGGAAGTTCTGAGTATGGTATGGTCATATCTATCTCGTTATGTGCACAAAAACCTTTTAAAAAAGTAAAATAATACCCTTTGTTAAAACCATAAACAATCTTTACTGCACCTTTTTCAACACTCAAATCACTATCAATTATCTTATCAATATCAAGTGCATAACGAATACCAAGTCCATCACACTCTGGACACGCTCCTTTTGGAGAGTTAAAAGAGAAACTTAAAGGCTCTAACGGCTCAAAACTTATTTTACAATCAAAGCAAGCATTGTGTTCAGAGTAGTGAATATGCTCCTGCGTTTGCAACTCTTCGTGATTTAAAATATCTATTTCAAGTTCACCATAACTCTCTTTAAGAGCTTTTTCAACAGATGAAGCAATACGCTCTTTATTTTCAGGCTTTACAATCACCCTGTCCACAACTACTTTGATGGTATGTTTTTTCGTTTTAGATAGTTCTATCTCTTCATCGAGACGCACCATCACGCCATCTATCATCGCACGAACATAACCTTTATGTACCAAAGATTCTATTAGATCAGCATACGCACCTTTATTTTCACGAACAAGTGGTGCTAAAAGTACAAGCTTTGCACCCTCTGGTAATTTTTCCACTTCATTAATGATGTCTGAAGCAGACATTTGAGAAATAACCTTGCCACACTTATGACAATGTTGTACGCCTACACGGGCAAACAGAAGTCTAAAATAGTCGTAAATTTCTGTAATAGTTCCAACGGTTGAGCGAGGATTTTTAGAAGTTGTTTTTTGATCAATGGCAATGGCAGGAGTAAGCCCCTCTATTTTATCTACATCAGGCTTACCAACACGGTCAAGAAATTGTCTGGCATATGAGGACAAAGACTCCATATAACGACGCTGTCCCTCTGCATAAAGTGTGTCAAACGCAAGAGTAGATTTGCCACTTCCACTCAGTCCTGTCATAACAACAAGCTCATTTTTAGGAATAGTTAGGTTAATATTTTTTAGATTATTTTCTCTTGCACCTGTGATTTTTATAACATCTTTCTTTTTCATTTACACCCCAAAAATTTTATATGTTAGATATATTACTATTATTAGATAAAAAAACATTAACATTTTTTTCTGTAGTTTTACATCTAATCTATGTTTTAGATGTATACCTGCATAGACACCAAAGAGTGATGCTAAACCAATAATAACACCACTTTCATAATCTACATGCCCATGCATAGAGTGTGAAATCAAACCAGATACAGAAGAAAACACAACAAAAAAGAGACCTGCAGAGGTTGCATTTTTTAGTGGAACATGTAAAAACCCGACTAAAATAGGCACAAGAATAAGACTACCTCCTACTCCGATGGTCATACTAATAGCACCAATAACAAAGCCTATAATAAAAAGAAGAATCTTATGCACTTCTTTTCTCTCTTGCGAAACATGTGTTGTCATAAAAAGCCGTAACAAAGCAAAAATAGCAAAAAGTAAAAATATAATCTGCAGAGTTGTATCACTAAAGAATGAGGTAATGCTTCCACTAAGCAAAGCACCACTAAAGCCGCCAGCACCAATAGTGAGTACCATTATAACATCTAAGGTACCTTTTTTATTATTAAGATAACTACCATAGACTGAACTAAAAACCATCTGCACAACAGAGATACCTATGGCAATTTTAGTATCATAACCAAACATAAGCAGTAGAGGTACTAAAATAGTTCCACCACCAATGCCAAAAAGCCCAGAGAGTAGACCTACTACAAGACCAAGAAAGATAAGTTCAAACATAGTTATCCAAAATTTTTTTGAAATTGTACCCTAATATCCATAAGAGTTTAATTTTAGTTTGTGTTAGCTTCAAGTATAATCTATCAAGTATAATCTATGAACCATAAAGAAGTAGGTATAGTAATGATAAACAGTATTGAAGCTGCGGCAAAAAATTTTTGTACACATCAGTTGGGTATGGAGTGCCACAATATAGAAAAATATGATGGGGTGAGAACATTTATTGCTTATATTGATATAGTTGTTAGTAATAGTGACAAGTACAGAGTCTTTATAGCTGCAAATGAAGCTTTTATGCAGAGTGTAGCTACACTTTTTTTAGAAGAAGAGAAAAGTGATGAAGAGACCCTGCAAGATATGACGCTAGAAACTGCAAATTTGATTATTGGGAGTGCCAAGGTACTTGCAGAAGAATCAGAAAATCCGTATGATATAGGAACACCCTCTTTTGAAGGTATTGCTGCGTTTAACATAAATTATGATGAAATAGTTATTCTCTCAAATGCAGCCAGTGAGCTTATCATCGCCGTTAAGGAATTAGATGTCTGAGAAAAAAGAGTTTGATATGGAAAAAGAGTTGTCATGGATGGATTATTCTGGTATTTTAGATATGGAAGTGGAGTTTGTAGCAGATTTGGGTGAGACAAATTTAACTGTAAAAGAGATTTTAAAACTTGAAAAAAGTTCCATAATCGACTTGAAAAAACCGGCTGGTGAGAGTGTTGAATCTTATGTAAATGGCAGAATACTAGGAAAAGGTGAAGTTATGGTTTATGAAAAAAACCTTGCTATTCGTATAAACGAAGTGCTAGATTCAAGTGCTGTTTTATACTACCTATCTAAAGAGAGATTATGATAAAAATATTTTTATTACTGATGTTACCACTGTTTCTTTTTGCTTCAAAAATCTTAAGTTACAATGTATATGACAGAACAGACAGAACTGATATTATGATTACTTTTGACACTCCTTTTCAAGGGGTCATAAAAGAAAAATCAACAGCATCAAAAATAGTTCTTACACTTAGTGATGTTAGCATTGAGTCACCGAAATTAAAAAAAGTTTCTTCTAAATACATTAGAACACTTTCAATCATACCTCTCAATAATGCCACACAAATAGTAGCAAGCATAACAAATTCTGGAGTACATCTTTCAGCATCGAAGACAACAGATGGATATGGCTTAAGACTTAGATTTTCATCAAAAGGGACAACTGCAAAAGAGACAACAGAACAGGAAGCTCAAAATTCACTTTCAATGCTACCAACGAAGAAAGGTCCAGATATTTCAAATAGCTACTACATAGTTATTAGCATTATGCTCCTAGGTGTCTTTATTTTACTCTATCTCAAGAAAAAAGTACAAGCAAAACAAGTGACTCCAAAAAAAGTAAAAAAGGCAGCATGGCTGTTTGAATCTACAAATAAAGCTCCAAAAAAGAGTCAAGAGACACAAGAAAATGAAAGTAATAATAATGTGACTATAAGATTTCAAAAAGCTATTGATGGAGATAATAGTGTTGTAATGCTAGACTTTGGTCCACAAAGTTATCTTGTTTTAATGGGAAAAAGCAATATTTTACTTGATAAGTTTACAGATGAAAAGCCATCTTCTCAACAAGATTTTGAATCAATTCTTCAAAGTCGGCACGAAGAGTTAGAGTCTTTTCTCTCTACTACACCCTCTACACCAAATAACAATCTAAAAGAGAAAAATCAAGAGCCACTCCAAGCATATAAAGAGAGAGCAGCAACGCTACTCTATAGTGATAACCAGTAGATAAGAAGTTACTTCTTACTACGTTGGTAATTCTCTTTAAGCAGTTTTTTTATAGTTTTAATATTCGCTGCGTTTAACTCATATTTTTCATCCATCAATTTATTGATATGAAATACCTCTGTAACAGTAATACCATAAGGATCTTTTTTCTCTTTTTGCAGTTTACCAGCATCATTAAAACTATAGAGGTAGAGTCGTTTTCTATTTGTTTGAATGTAGTATGTAACTACAATTTCATCAGAATGTTTTTTTTCTAAAGCTATAACTACACGCTGATTTTCATCATATTCATCATCTTGAATCTGTAGTATATTTTTCACATATTTTACGGCAATAAATCCAACATAAAATTTATTGTATAAATCATGATACCTTTGAATATTTTCATTCATTAAAAACTTCATATCTATAATATGGTTTTTATGCCCTCTGAGTGATTTTGTGATCCAACTCATTGTGTTATAATACCTAAAAGGATGTAATTTAAGCATATGTGCTTCAATCATCTTTTTAGATTTTATTTTCTCTTTTGGCAAAAGTTTTCGCTTCTTTAAAGTTGTAATATACTCAAAAACTTTAGAGGCAGAAAACTCTTTTGTAAACCATACTTTACAATATGATGGAAACTGTTTTGCTCCAGTAGCACCCTCATTCAATATAATAAGCGCCTTAATGGTATAGTTTGGAAATATTGTCTCAAGCAGTGCATATTTTTTTCTCAAGCGTCTACGTAGTTTCAATACTGATTTAACAAGTGTCATCTCTACAAAATAAAGTTCATTGTTTTTTGTAATAAACATAGCATCAAATTCACTGATTTCTCTACTTTTCGTTCGATAAACTATCTGTTCTTTCTCACTTATTGAGAGCGTATTTGCATAAGCTTTATGTCTGTTTTGATGAAAACCTTTAAGTATGAATTTATCAATATCTTCATTAGTCTCAGCATAACGCAGTAGTTTTTCATAAACAAAATTTTCATACACTTCACCTTCAAATGAACGATAAGAACTTAAATATGCAGGATCATCTAGCTCTATTCCTTTTTCAACAAGAGAAAGCAAATGCCTTGTATTATAATCATAATGTAAGAGATTATCTGAAATGTCATCTGTTTGAAGATTTTTAATTGATTTACTTATTTCCAACATTACAGTGTCATCTCACCATTTTTAAAAAACTCATCAATAACATCTCTATATTGCTCAATATTGTCAATAGAATTTACTTGATTTCTAAGTGCAGATGCACCTCTGTAGCCTTTTGAATAAGTATGTGTATGTTTTCTAAACATCGGCACCCCATGTGTTCCATAAAAGTCAATCATTTTATCAAAATGTTCCATAATAATTTCATGCTTAAGTTTTTGATCGACATACGCTTCACCACTACGGAGTTGATGAAATATCCATGGAGCACCAACAGCACCACGACCTATCATCACACCATCTGCTCCAGTATGTTCAAGTACCCATTTTGCTTTTTCATACGAATCTATATCACCATTAGCAATAACAGGAATACTCACTGCTTCTTTTATCTCTTTTATAGCATCATAATCAACTGCAGCCTTAAATTTTCCAGCACGGGTTCTTCCATGAACAGCTAAAAAATCAGCTCCACTATCTTCAACCATTTTTGCAATATCAATATGATTTTTTTCTTCAAAACCCAAGCGTATCTTTACACTTGTAAGATTTTTATTTGAAGTATCTTTTATAGTTTTTATAATTGCACCCATTAGAGGTAAATCAAGTAAGAGAGAACTTCCACTTCCATGTCCAACAACTTTAGGAACAGGACATCCACAATTCAAATCAATAACATCTATACCATCTTGTTCATTTAAAAGTTCAACTGCTCTACGAACAATATCTACATCAGCACCAGCGATTTGGACAGAATATGGATTTTCAAGAGGAGATTTTTGAAGCATATGAAGAGTTTTTTCTGATCCATGAGCTAAAGCATTTGAACTTAGCATTTCACTCACAGTCAAATCAGCACCAAATTTTTTTACGACACTCCTAAAAGGAAGATCTGTAAAACCAGCTAATGGTGCTAAGACATATACTGGTTTATCAAAACAGATTGTATCATTCATCAAGATTAACTATACAAAAATATCAATATTAAAGTTTTTACCACACTCTTTTAGAGCACGATAGGCTTTAAAGTTTTGATACTCATCTTTTTGTGAATTATCTAAAATTGCATCTGCAGGTGAATGCATACCTAAATCATAAAGAGTGAAAATATAAGCATCAATTGCATCTTCATTCTTCTCAGAAAGTACTTCAAAAAGTTTAATTCTATCTTCTGGAATCATATGTGCATTTGCAAGTTGCATAGAAAGCTGAATAAAATCTTTTTTATCTAGTTGCACATTCTCAACAAGAGAGACTAAATCTTCATTAGGAATATGTAAACTATTTTCATCAGCATTAATTCTTGAAAGAATAGTATTTAGAGTCTCTTTTGTAAGATAGACTTTATATTTTTCAATATTTGCTAAAGGAGCTGTTTTTATATATTCTAAATATACTTCTTTACGTAAATCTTCACTATATTTTTCTTCATTAGATAAAATATCTTCTGCTTTCAGGTCACCCTTTTTAAACATATTTCTTGTATTTTGAATAACTAATTCATTATCACTACGAAGATTAAAACGTTTTAAATCTGCAACTTCACCACTCTTAATAGTTTCTATTGCATCTATAACTTTTTCTATCTTTTCATTTTTAATTTTACCTCTAACATCACCCTTAGGATAAATAATACTATTTTCTAGAAGAGTACCTAATAACTTGTATCTTGCAGTTTTAAAGGTATAGTGTCTCTCCTGTTTACCAAGATATGTATCCGCAATTTCATCAATGATTTTTTCATAATCTTTATCATATTTACGTAGTCTAAAGTTTCCTAACATAGAATAAATTGCCATATGTGCAACACTTGCTAGATATAGCACAACAAGAGGTAACACAACCCATAGCGCTACCGAAAGTGATGGTAAAGGAACACCAAAGAAATCTATATTCACAGTCGTCTGCGTAACATACGCATATACATACCAACCAACTAAAGCTATCCATATAAACGCAGCTATCGTATATCTTTTTAAATACATTTTAAGTCCTTCTTAATTAGATTTTTCTACAATTTCTCTACAATCAATACAGTAAATTGCATGAGGTTTTACCTTTAATCTCTGAAAACCTATATCATCTTCACACATTTCACAAACACCATATCCACCATTAACAATTTTCAATAGTGCTTTTTTAATCTCTTTTAACTCTTGCGTTTGTTGTTCATAAATAGCACTTTCAACCATTGAATTGTTATTTACAGATGCATGATCACCCTCATCTTTTAAATCTAAGTTACTTAACTCGTTCAACTCAACATTTACACTACTCAGATTAGTCTCTATCTGTTTTTTACGACTCTCTAAAATTTCTTTAAAATAATTTAACTCACTTGCTTGCACGTACACTTCCCTTTATTTATGATATGGATGGTTACTTAATATAGAAAAAGCCCTATATATTTGTTCTAATAAAACTGCTTTTGCAATTTTATGACTCATTGTTATTTTTCCTAGGCTTATAACAGCATTACTCTTTTGTAAAAATTTATCTTCAAAGCCATACGCACCACCAATAAAAAACTTTACATTCATTTTATCATTTATTAACTTACTAAATTCAAAACTATCTACAAGTTTTCCATTTGGATGCAAAGTTATACAGAAATCTTTCCCAATATAAGCTTCTAAAGCCTTTGTATATGCTTTTTGAGAAGCTTCTGGGGATATTGTGTGTGCTTTTGTTACATCTTTTGTAAAAATCTCTCTATCTGTAACATTAGCAAAACGGCTAATCATCTTTGTTAAATCTTTATAAAGAGGATCATAAATCGTCTTTTCTTTTTTTGCAATTGACACAATTTCTATATTCATAAAAGTAATCCACTACCAATCACATTATAAGTAACATTTTCAAAGTCATCATTTAATTTAACGCCACCAATTGCAGCAACTAAATGTTTTGAATGCGCAGCAATTTTATCTAATTGGTTACCTAAAACAGACGTAATATCTGTTTTTGTTGCTGTATTCCTAAATGCACCAAGACCAATGTAGTTTAAATCCATTTTATTTGCTTCGAGTACTTCTTCTTCATTATGAGTGGAAATACCAAGAATTTTATCTTCATTTATAACAGAGCGTAAAATAGCGACTGCCTTATGAATATCAGAATCAATCTCTAGCAAATCTTCCTGTCCCATATGAACACCATCACAATACTCGGCGAGTTCATAAGCGTCATTTATGATTAAAAAACCCTCAAACTGCTTTCTTATAGCGATTAACTGCTCTTTCATAAATGCAATATCACCATTTTTATTGCGATACTGAATAATTTCTGCGTTTTGTGTTTTTGCTATATCTACAAATTCATCTATAGATATACCATTTTTATCAAGTATATCCTGATCACAAAGCGCATAAAGTTTCATCAATTAATCTTTTTTAAAAAATGCCAATAAATCTGAAAGCGTCTGTTTTAAGTTATTTCTATTAACTATCATATCTATAGAACCATGTTCTAATAAAAATTCAGCTCTTTGAAAACCATCGGGAAGTTCAGAACCAATAGTCTGCTCAATTACACGCTGTCCAGCAAATCCAACCAATGCACCCGGTTCAGCAATGATAATATCTCCAAGGTTAGCAAAAGAGGCACTAACTCCACCCATAGTAGGGTCAGTAAGTACCGAAATAAATGGTAAGTTATGATTTGCAAGTTTTGCAAGAGCTGCAGAAGTTTTACTCATTTGAAGCAGTGAAAAAGTTGACTCTTGCATTCTAGCACCGCCAGATGCACTTAAAATAATAAGACCTTGTTTTTTCTCAATTGCACGCTCAGCAGCACGAACAATTTTTTCACCTTCGACAGAACCAAGGCTTCCACCCATAAAAGCAAAGTCAAAAATCACAAGTTGTACATCTACGCCGTTCATTTTACATTCACCACTCACAACAGAAGATTTTCTTCCTGTTTTGGCGTATGCCTCTTCAATTCTTTTTTTATAAGGTTTTTTATCTACAAACTTAATTGGATCAACTGGTTCTAAAGTTGCATCATACTCAACAAAAGTTCCCTCATCTGCCAATAATTTCAGTCTTTTGTCAACACCAATACGAATATGAAAACCACATTTTGGACAAACATAATTCTGATGTTCTACCTCTTTATAGTACATCAAAGAGTGGCATGATTTACACTTAATCCAATGTGAACCAGCTTCTGCTTTTTCAGGTTGTTTTGTTTCAAATGTTTTTGTAAAAATATTTAATAAATTCAAAAAAAATCCTTCAATAATATATATCTGCTATATTATATCAAATTAATATTAATTTTAATGATTTTTTTGCACGTAGAAGAAAAAAACTAGATTCATCTGTAAAAAACAGACAAATCTAGCAGAAATTTATTTTAATAATGAAGTAATAATGCTTCTTGCAGCCTCACGACCATCAAACGCAGCAGTAACAACTAAATCAGCACCACGGTAACAATCTCCACCGGCATAAATACCAGAAGTAGATGTTTCATGTGTCTCTTCATTAACAACAATCCCACCCCATGAATTTGTCTCAATTCCATTTTCTGCTAAGAAAGATGGAATAACAGGATCAAATCCAAGTGACATTATAACAACATCAGCATTAACTCTATACTCTGAATTTTTCACCTCTTCCATACGTTGACGACCTGACTCATCTTTTGCACCAAGCGTTGTTTTTACAACTTCAACTGCAATAGCTTTTCCATCATCATTTAACACAATCTCTTTTGGAGAGACCAAAAATGTAAAGTCAACACCCTCTTCCATTGCATTTTTGTACTCTTTCTTACTTCCTGGCATATTATACTCATCACGACGATATAAACAAGTGACAGATTTCGCGCCCTCACGCTTTGCAGTTCTTAAACAGTCCATAGCAGTATCACCACCACCCACTACAACTACATTTAAGTCTTTGAAATCAAATTTCTTTTCATAAGAGAGCTTAAAGTTTTTTCTTTGAATATTTGTTAAATAGTCCATCGCTTTATATACATTTGAACTATTTTCCCCTGCAATTCTAGCACTCTTTGCTTTTGTCGCACCAACACCAATAAAAATAGCATCATGCTCATCTGCAATAGTTGCAAAATCAACATCATTTCCAACTTCACAATTGAGTACAAGTTTCATACCTGCTTCTTCAAGTAATTTTACACGTCTATCAACCACTTTTTTGTCAAGCTTAAAGTTTGGAATACCATATGTTAAAAGTCCACCGGCACGGTCACTTCTTTCATACATAGTTACCGCTATTCCTGAACGCAAAAGATATGTTGCAGCTGATAATCCCGCAGGACCACTTCCAATGATAGCTACTTTTTTATCTGTTGTAATCCCTGGAAAATCTGGTGTAAGCCCAGCTTTAAAACCAGCTTCTGTAATATGTGTTTCAACAGAACCAATAGTAATAGCACCATGACCATCATTGAGTGTACAATCACCCTCACAAAGTCTATCGTGTGGGCAAACTCTTCCCATAACTTCAGGAAAAGGTGAAGGTTCATTTGAGAGTTTAAAAGCAAACTCCAAATCTTTCTCTGAAATAGATTTTAACCATTGAGGAATATAGTTATGCAAAGGACATTTATTGAGACAAAATGGATCACCACATTGGATACATCTATCACTCTGCGTTGCAGCATCACCACCATCGAACACCTCATAAATCTCACCAAAATCTTTTACTCTCTCTACTACCAATCTTTTCGAAGGCTCTATTCTTTCAGTATTTAAATATTCTCTCATTATTAGTCTCCATTCTCTAGGTTAAGAGGTAGTTTTGTTAAATTTTTTGGTTTAACAAGCCAGAAGTTTCTCACTTCTACTCTAAAGTTTTCAAGCAGTTCTTGCGCTTTTTTACTTTGTGTTTCTACTACATAATCTTTCAGTAGGCGTTTGAGATAGTGTCTCGCTTCATCACCTTCATCTGTGTCAATTCTTACAGCTTCGACAAGTTCATGATTTACATTTTCAACAAATTCATGCTCTTTATCGTAAACAAAACTAACACCACCAGTCATACCAGCACCGAAGTTAATACCTGTTTTACCAAGAATAACAACAACACCGCCAGTCATATATTCACAAGCATTGTCTCCTGTTCCCTCAACGATAGCAAATGCTCCAGAGTTACGAACAGCAAAACGCTCACCAACACTTCCAGAAATATAAAGCTTACCACCTGTTGCACCATAAAGACAAGTATTACCACCAGCAGAGAACTCTTCACCCTCATTTTGTGATGTAATGATGATTTTACCACCATGCATACCTTTTCCTATGTAGTCATTTGCTACACCTTCAAGATAGATAGAGATACCATTAATCAAAAATGCACCAAGTGCCTGCCCTGCAATACCTGATAAATTAATTTTTATTGTATCTGGTTTAAGTCCTGCATCTCCATAATATTCAGCTATTTCACCACTTACCAAAGTACCAAAACTTCTATGAATATTTTTAATTTCTCTCTTAATTCTAATAGGCTGATCTGGGCTTTTAATAGCTGTCATTGCCTCTTTGAGTACATCTTTTTCAAATGCATTGTCATCAAAAGGAGGATTAAATTGTTGTTGATGCGTATTTACACCCTCTTCTTTATGTAAAATAGAAGAGAAGTCAAATTTTTTCGCAAATGCATCATCTTTTACTTTTAAAACATCTACATGACCTATCATCTCTTGCATTGTTCTAAATCCAAGTTCGGCCATAATTGCTCTTACATCTTCTGCAAGATATGTAAAGAAATTAATTACCTGCTCAACTTGACCTTTAAAAAATTCACTACGAAGTTTCTCATTTTGTGTTGCAATTCCCACTGTACATTTGTTTACATGGCAAATACGAAGCATTTTACAACCAACAATCGTAAGAACACCTGTACCAAAAGCGTAACTCTCAGCACCAAGAAGTGCCGCTTTTACAATATCTAGTCCAGTCTTCAATCCACCATCAGTTTGAAGCTCAACAAGTCCTCTTAAGTTATTTGCTTTAAGTGCATTGTGTGCCTCACTCAAGCCAATTTCCCATGGATTTCCTGCAAATTTTATAGAAGTAAGTGGAGCAGCACCTGTACCACCATCACCACCTGAAATAATAATTTTGTCAGCATACGCTTTTGCAACACCTGCTGCAATTGTTCCAACACCCATAGTAGAAACAAGTTTTACAGCAACTCTTGCTTTAGGATTAATCTGCTTCATATCAAAGATGAGTTGTGCCAAATCTTCAATAGAGTAAATATCATGATGTGGTGGTGGTGAAATAAGCGTAACACCAGGAACAGTATGACGAAGCTTACCAATAAGCGGCGTAACTTTATGTCCAGGAAGTTGTCCACCCTCACCCGGTTTTGCACCCTGAGCAACTTTAATCTGAATCTCTTCAGCAGAACGAAGGTATGCAGGAGTAACTCCAAAACGACCAGATGCGACCTGTTTAATTTTTGAAACTCTCTCAGTTCCAAAACGGGCTTTATCTTCCCCACCTTCTCCTGAGTTTGATTGTGCTCCAATTCTATTCATCGCAGTAGCAATAGTTTCATGTGCTTCAGGAGAGATAGAACCAAGACTCATCGCAGCTGACGCAAAGCGTTTAAATATCTCTTCTTTTGGCTCTACTTCTGAAATGTCAATAGATTTTTTACCTGAATCAAATTCAAAGAAATCACGAATAAATTTCAATCCACGACTGTTAACCGTATTTTTAAGTCTATCAAAATTCTCTTGTGTAGGTTTTTTACTTACAGCATGAATAGCATGTATAACAGCAGGACCAAAATCGTGATGCTCTTGTCCTGTATAAAATTTATAGTAACCACCAATGTTTAATGGAAAGATTTTGTTAAAACCACTTGTATCAAATGCATCTTTATGTGTTTTATCTAATCTTTCATCTAAATCTTCATAAGTTAAACCACTAAGTGTTGCGTTTGATGCTTCAAAACACTCTTGTACAACATCTTTATGTAAGCCAAGAACATCAAAAAGTGCAGAGTTTCTATATGAAGCAATAGTAGAAATACCCATTTTTGACATAATTTTCAAAAGTCCACTGTTTAATGCAGTATGTACTGATTTATATGCGTCTGCACAATCTAAGTTTATAGTTTTAGATCTTTCTAACTGCGTCGAAACTGTTGCAAAAAGTAAATATGGATAGATAGCACTTGCGCCATACCCTATAAGAACTGCTGCACTATGAGAATCTACAACTTCACCAGTTACAGCAATCATAGAGATTAAATGACGAATATTTTCTTCCAAAAGAGCTGTATTTAAGCGCCCAACTGCTAATGCCATTGGAATAACTTTATGCTCTTTATCTAAAGCGCTGTCATCTAAAATAATAATACGACTTCCATCATTTTTAACAGAGTCAATCACCTTTTCAACTAAAGCATCAAGTGAAGCTTTTAAATCTGATTTATATGCCGTAGAAAATGTAGAGTTTTTATAAAAATCTTGGTATCTTGGAGATTTTACATCACCAAAAGATTTTAATACTACTAATTTTTCTCTAGTAATAATAGGAGAGATAGATTTTAATCTTTGTGCATGCATTGGCACTTCATTAAGAATGTTGTGTACTTCACCAAAACCTGTATTTAAACTCATAACTACTTTTTCACGAATAGAGTCAATCGGCGGATTTGTAACTTGAGCAAATTTTT
Organism: Sulfurimonas sp.; assembly: GCF_026991475.1. Taxonomy (GTDB): domain Bacteria; phylum Campylobacterota; class Campylobacteria; order Campylobacterales; family Sulfurimonadaceae; genus Sulfurimonas. Next base: position 16,607 of record NZ_JALXBK010000044.1, read on the forward strand.
GTTTAAAAAAGTCTGTAAAATTTCTCTGTTTTTGAGAGAATGCTGCAAGTGGTGTATCATCACCCATAGAACCAACAGCCTCTTTAGACTCTTTTATCATTGGTTCAATCACCTGTTCAACTATCTCTTGAGTTATGTTAAAATATCTTTGTTTATGTACCATTGCATCAGTGTCAATTTCTACACAACTTACATATTGATTTTCAACATGCTCTTGCAAGTAAATCATATGCTCATTTAACCATTTCATATATGGATTAGAACTTTTTAGATAATCATCAATCTCATTTGTTTTAAGAAGCTTTCCAAATTTAAGGTCAAGTCCAAGCATTTCGCCTGATTGTAGGCGACCTCTCTCTTTGATGTCTTCTTCTGCAATATCAACCACACCATATTCACTGGCAATAAGCAGGTTATCATCTTTTGTGACAATATATTTTGAAGGACGCAGACCGTTTCTGTCGAGAACACAGCCAATATAGCGACCATCTGTTACAGAGAATGCAGCAGGTCCATCCCATGCTTCAAACACAGTAGAGTGATACTCATAAAATGCACGAAGTTCAGGATCCATATGTGGAGCATTTTGCCATGCTGGAGGAATAACTGCGCGAACAGCTTTAAAAAAGTCCATACCATTTACAATAAGAAATTCAAAGAAATTATCTGCCGAAGCTGAATCTGATGAACCTGGTTGTAAAATTGGAAGTAATCTTTTTATCTCTTCATCGCTGAAAACATCACTTTTAACAGACTCTGATTTTATAGATACATTAATACGGTTCGCTTCAACAGAGTTGATTTCACCGTTGTGAGCAACTGCACGAAACGGTTGTGCCAAACGCCATTCAGGGAGTGTATTTGTTGAAAATCTTTGGTGAAAAAGTGAAAAAGAGATTTTAAACTTTTCATCTTGTAAGTCTTTGTAAAACTCTTTAATATGAGTAGGCATTACAAGCCCTTTATAAGAGAGGACTTTAGAACTCATAGAAGCAATATAAAAAGCTCTATCATCTACTAATTTATGCTCTGTTTCTTTACGAGAAAGATAGAGTAAAGCATCAAATCTATTTGTTGCCATAATGGAGTTTGCAATAATAAAAACTTGAACAATATGTGGAAGAGAAGCTATAGCTTGGTCACCCAAAGCATTTTTATCTACTGGCACTTCACGTTTTAAAATAACTTTGAGGTCATTGTTACAACAAATTTTTTCAAGCGTATCTAAATGCTCTAAATCTTTTGTAAATATAGAAGCAACTGCAAACTGTGCAGGGAGTTCAACGCCCTCTTTTGCAGCCTCTTCTATCATAAACTCTGTAGGCATTGAGAGCAAAAGCCCACTTCCATCACCTGTCTTTCCATCAGCTGCGACAGCTCCACGATGCATCATACGCTCTAGTGCAGTAACTGCATCATTTAAAACCTTGTGTGAAGGTCTGTTTTTAATATTAGCAACAAGACCAAAACCACAGTTATCCTTGAAGGATCTTAACAAATCATGATGTTCAACCATTATAACTCCCAAATTTTTAAATTTTATATAAGAACTATATAAATTTAATCTCTTTTTAAAGAAACTTAGTCTATTTAGAGATAAAGCACGTATATTATATATTTTTTTACTTTAAATAAGGATAATAATAGTAGAATTTCTTATGAAAAATAAGCCAAGTGTGTATATAGGAAGCAATTAGTGCAAGGATATGTCATAAATCTCAACCGTGTAAAAGAGGAAGATTTAATAGTTACAATACTATCAAAAAATAACTTATACACGCTTTATAGATTTTATGGTGCACGCCATAGTGTAATAAATTTAGGCTTTAAAATCGACTTTGAACTAGAAGAGTCTGCCAAAGGAACTATTGCACGACTTAAAGATGTAATTCACATCGGTTACAAATGGATAAATGATTATAAACTACTGCGTTTATGGCAAGATTTCACTCTACTTTTTTATAAACACCTCAAAGACAGTGAAGATATTGGAACATTTTATTTTGATCTTTTAAACGCAGCGGAGCAAAATTGGGATAAACAGAATCCAAAAAGAGTGGCAATTGAAGCTTATGTGAAACTTCTTGAAAATGAAGGGAGACTCCACACTGAATTTTACTGCTTTTTATGCTCGCAAGCTATAAAAGAGGATGTTTCCCTCATCCGTGCTTTTTTACCTACGCACATAACATGTACCCACACCTTAGCCATCAGCAAAAATGCACTCAATGAACTCTACACAAATAAATCATCTCTCTTTTTAAATGATAAAGAGGTAGATAGACTCTGGAATATCATGATGGAAGGTTTATAGCAGTTCATTTTTATAGTGCTTATTGTACTCCACTATCATTCCATGAAACGCAGCAAATATCTCAAATAGTTCTGCTTTATTAAACTCTTTACGAAAATCAGACTCTAAAAACTCTTTATACTCTTCATATTTTTTAAATGAAACATCAAACTTTTTAAGTAATCTTTTTGTGTAACTATCTACCACCATCTCATCACGCAAACAGGCATAGCAGAGTATGGCATCAGCACTCTCCTCAGCTACTCCTTTTTGTGCCAAGAGCCAATCACGAGAAACCATCTTTTGAAATGCTTCAAAAGTGCCAAATTCATTTAAAATATTTGTACTAAGCATTAAAAGTCTCGGTGCTTTTTGATTGTAAAATCCACTCGGCTTTATCATCTCTTTTAAAGTGGCTTCATCTAAGTTGCTAAACGCAGTGAGTTCTAAAAAACCTTCTAAATTTTCAAGTGACTTTTCTACATTTTTCCAAGTAGTGTTTTGTGTCAAGATAGCACCAACAACCACTTCAAAACTGCCTGCGTTTGGCCACCACCATTTAGAGGAGTTTTCAAGTAACTTTTTAGATTTTAAAAACGCATATAACTCTTTTGAACTAATCATTTTAGCAAATAGGTTTTTGTGCCACCAAAGATGCTACACGTATCTTCTCACCTCGTAAGTTTACTTCATCTTTTTCTTCATAGTAAACAATATCAAGCCCAATAAAAGCATGTAAGAGTTCATTTTTTCTTAAAAGGTACTCAGGGTTTGCAGGATTATTAAAATCTCCATGAGCCACTATAAAAGTCTCAAATATCACAACCCCACCCTCTTTGAGTGCCTCTTTGATTTGAGGAAAAAAACGACGCTGTAAATAATTAATATTTATAATCAAATCATACTTTTTAGATGTTAATGTATACTCATCTAAATCTACTTCAATCTTATTTATTTTCTTATCTTCATCAATACATGAAAGTGCATAATCACTCAAATCAACCGCATCAACCATAAAACCTTTTTTAGCTAAAAAGTGTGTATTTCGCCCTGTTCCACATGCAATATCTAAAGCATTTCCAACAGTTGCTAAATCAATGTACTTTTCAACCAAAGGTTCAACATTCTTACGCATAGGCTTTTCAACATGACGCACATTCCAACGCTCTTTATCTTCTATCATTTTTCTCTCCTAAAAGTATGTGTAATTTTTCTACCATCAACCCCAACTCAAAAAATTATTATTTCACATTTAACAAATACTCTTCAACCCACACAGGCACAATTTCACTCTTAAATACAAACTCGTTTGCATTATCTACTTGTGCTATCCACAATCTTTCTTGTGATGAGTTATCAAAAATGTAAGCTCTGTTGGAATATTTCAAAGCTTCACTAAGTAGTTCTAGTGAGCGGTAGTAACGACTAACTATTTTTTCTTTAGGTACTGGATGTCCACCTTTCTTTACTCTGTTTTGAACACGAGATATATTTATAATAGGATCTTTAGTAGCTATAAAATAGAGATAAGTTCTATATCCTGCTTCTTGAGCCTTTTTTAAAAATTCCACTTTATCTCTTGATGACATAACCGTTTCAAATGTAAAAGATATTTTTACATTTAGAAGTTGATGACGGATAAAGTCAGCACATACTGAGGCATAGTAAGAGTTTACTACTATATTAAAAAAGTCTATTTTGTTATCTGAAAATTTTAAAAGAGAAACATCATCTAGTTCTAAAAGTGGATGGGCATTAAAAAACGATAAAACTTCACTCTCTTTGCCTACAATCTCATACTTGGATAAATCCAAAAAATCAAACTTTTTTATCTCTTTTTCTATCTCATCAGGGTTGATATACACACCAAGTAATTCTTTACTTATAATAGTATTAAGTGTACTTTTACCACTTCCATTTGGACCAGCGAACATCCTCAATCTTGGAGTATTCACTTTAATAAAACCTTTGAATTTATCTCCACATGTAAAGATGGCGCAACATCTTTAATCTTTCGTTTTGTTCCATCAGCAAATATTTCATAAATAGTGTCATTAATAACTTCTAAAACACTATCCCCAGATGCTAAAGTGTCAAGATACGCTTTTTGCATGGCACCTTTAGCTAGTAATGGTATAAACGCTTCTAAATTATCAAGTTCTGCATCTTTCATAAATTGACTCCTTTTACACTTATCATTTTATTTGTTTCATTATAGCAAAATTCATCAAGATAACCGATCCCTATAATCTTCATACCCAAACTCTCTGACAAGCTCCACACTTCCATCACTGTGTTTAATAGCTAAAGATGGAAGTTTTATACCGTTAAAGGTGGTATTTTTTACAAATGTGTAGTGAATTTGGTCTTCAAATATTACTCTATCACCTACTTTTAAAGGCTCATCAAAGGAGTAGTCTCCCATGATGTCCCCTGCAAGACAGGTGTTGCCGCCTAGTCGGTAGGTGTACTTTTTCTCTCCTGCTTTGCCTGCTCCTCTTACCTCAGCACGATAAGGCATTGCCAAAGTATCTGGCATATGAGCTTCTGCGGAGGTGTCTAGTATGGCTACGTTCATTCCGTTTTCAAAGACATCAAGCACCGTTGAAACAAGAGAGCCTGTCTCCCAGCCGACTGCTTCGCCCGGTTCTAAATAAACTTCTACCCCGTACATCTGTCTAAACGCAGTAATGAGCCTTATGAGCTTTTCGACATCATACCCCTTTTTCGTGATGTGATGCCCTCCTCCAAAGTTGATATATTTGAGATTTTTAAAGTATTGTGAGAAGTTCTTCTCAAACGCAGTGAGTACCTCTTCAAGTTCGTCTGCTCCCTGCTCACAAAGTGCATGAAAGTTGAGTCCGTCAAGATGTTCTAAAACTGACTCATCAAAATTTTTGAGTGTTGTTCCCAAACGCGAGTAGAGTCCGCAAGGGTTGTAAATATCTACAGGAGAGGCGGAGACTTCAGGGTTTAAACGCAGTGATATTTCAATGTTTGGGTTTATCTCTTTTACTCTTTTAGCGTATCTGTGTATCTGCGAGGGAGAGTTAAAAACTATGTGATCGCTTATACGTGCTATTTGCTCTATTTCATCCTCTTTAAACGCAGGCGAATAAGTATGCACCTCTGCGTTTGGATTGAACTTACAAAACTCTTCGCGAGCCAAACGCGCTTCATAAAGCCCACTTGCCGTACAGCCTTTTAGGTAGCGTGAGACCAGATCAAAAGTGCTCCACATCGCAAAGCCTTTAAGTGCTAAAATAATCTTTGCCCCGCTCCTTTGCTGCACATCATCCAAAATCTTGAGATTTCTCTCTAAAAGTTCCTCTTCACAGAGGTAGTATGGTGTTTGAAGCTTTTTATGCTGCATTTTCATATTTTTTTCGTATTCTCTTTGCAACTGTTTCAAAGTGTTCTACATCCAGACCAAGTTCTCTGACTTTTTGAGAAGCTTTTTTTATAGACTGATCTGTTAAAACTTCCTTTAGATTAATGGCAGTTCTTACAATATCTATGGCTTTAATGTACTGTTTAATAATATCATCTACTTCATCATCCATTTTGTCTTCATCTTTGTCAAGGTTTTTAAGAATTAGTACATAGAGAGAATTTAGATTCCAATGTTCAAATAAAACACCACTCAAATAGTAAGATGTCGTTCCTAAAAACTCCTGCTCAAACTCTGGAATGTTTTCACAAGCTAAAAAACCTTCTCTATACATTTCTCTATAAGAGCTTTCCATTAATTCTTTAGAAATAATAATTTTTCCCGACTCCATAATAAGACTCAAAGAGGTTAAAAGATGCGTATCTCGTAAATCAATTCTAGAATACCACTGCATCATTAAAGAACTTTCTAAAATACACATTTCGTTAAACTGTGCATTATTAAACCCATAAATTGTAGTATCTGCTTTTAAATGCTTTGAAATTGCATATTCAATCACTAGACCGTAAATTTGCTGCGTACCCAATAGTGTTACAGCTTGAGATATAGATATTATCTGATTTCTAAAATTATAATATGGTGAATTTATAGTTTTTAAAATATTTGCAGTAAGCATAACATCGGCTTCTATCATTCTCACTAATTTCTTTATATCAACATGATATGCACCATGCGCATAAAGCCCTTCTATTACACTTGCAATTTTAGATAAAGGAGGCATCTCATCAATATTTTTTACCAAATCTTCATATGTCATATTTTTGCCTTAAAGCTCTTTAATTTTCCAAGGAAGTCCTTGCTTGTTAAGCTCTTGCATAAATGGATCAGGGTCGAACTCTTCCATATTATGCACACCCTCTTCATACCATTTTTTCTCCAGCATCAGTTTTGCACCTATCATTGCCGGTACACCCGTTGTGTACGAAACTGCTTGAGAGTTTACCTCGGCATAACACTTCTCATGGTCACTTACCTGATAAATGTATATTTTTCTCTTTTTACCATCTTTTACACCTTCAGCAACAATTCCGATGTTTGTTTTTCCTTTGGTACGAGGTCCGAGTGAAGCAGGATCAGGCAGGAGTGTTTTTAAAAACTCCATAGGAACTATTTTTTGTCCTTGATGCTCAACTGGCTCAATGCCAAGCATTCCGACATTTTGTAAACATTTCATATGAGTCAAATAACTCTCACCAAAAGTCATAAAAAATCGAATGCGTTTAAGCCCTTTAATGTGTTTGACAAGGGATTCCATCTCTTCATGATAGAGCAGATAGCTATCTTTTTCACCCACTTCAGGATAGTCCCAAACCATTTTTATCTCCATAGGCTCTGTCTCTATCCACTTGCCATTCTCCCAATAGCGCCCATTTGCACTTACTTCTCGAAGATTTATCTCAGGGTTAAAATTTGTTGCAAAAGCATAGCCGTGATCACCAGCGTTACAGTCTAAAATGTCTATGGTCTCTATTTCATCGAAATAATGCTTCTGTGCATAAGCACAAAAAACATTTGTCACACCCGGATCAAATCCACTTCCAAGCAACCCCATGATGCCAGCTTTTCTAAACGCAGCATCTCTTTCCCACTGTAATTTATACTCAAATTTTGCTTCATCAGGATGTTCATAGTTCGCAGTATCGAGATAATCAACACCACATGCAATACAAGCATCCATAATAGTTAAATCCTGATATGGAAGTGCCACATTTATAACAATCGCTGCGTTTACTTTCTTAATTAAAGAGATAATATCTTCAGTAATATCCGCATCAACACACTCAGTCTGAATTGTTACATTTTTTATTTCAGCGGCTATTATGTCACATTTAGATTTTGTTCTACTTGCCAGTACAATATTTCCAAAGACATCCACATTCATCGCACATTTATGGACAACCACGCGTCCAACGCCACCTGCACCAATAATTAAAGTTGTTTTTTTCAAAATTTTTCTCCTAAGTAAAGATATAAATTATTATGTTTTTCATCCGCATACCCATAAGTAAAGTAAAATGCACCAAGCGGTGTATCTGCTGAAACAAACAAAGAGGCGGAAGATTTTATTTCATCTATATGCAAATTTTTGCCATCTCCCCAAACAGAAGCACCCTCTAGTGTAAAACCACCATAAAGAGGAACACCAAGTGAGCCGAAAAAACCGCCATTTTTTATTCTGTAACGGTACATCATACTTGTAAACGCAATGTTATTTCCAGCAAATGAGTTTGCTGGGTATCCTGAGAGATTAAACATTCCTCCAAGTAAAAACTTATCGTAAACCGTTACCGCTCCTTCTTGCTTACTTTTGACATCTGTAAAACCAAGTTTTGCATTTATTATAAGCGTATTATCTCTAAAAGTTAAAGGTTTTTGCACTTCGCTATAAAACTGTTCATAGTCATAATCACTTCCCCAAATTTTAGCATCTTTTTTTATGTTTATTTTGCCTAAAAAACCACTATTTGGAAAGTTATAGTTATCTAGTGAGTCAAAAAGCACTTTTGCGTTTACTTGCCGCGCATTAAACTCTTCTGAATATTGAATCAAACCAACGTCCGACTTATCTCTGTATGCCGCTGCGTTTAGCTCTGCGCGCAGGCTTCGTGATAGATTTATACCAAAGGCTAAACCACCACCATATCCCCTACTCTCAAGTTCTTGATTTCCCACAGTTTTTGTCGGAACAATATAGGTCATTTTTTCATAAGAGACAAAAGGTCTCGCATAGCACTTTTGTCTGTAGTCAAGTGGTTGATAGAACTCTGTAGCAAAACGCTGTTTTTTTCCTATTTCTGCATCTGTTCGCCACTCAGCGCCCAAAGAATTGATGCCGTACATCAAATAACCGACTTTAAGACTATATGCAGAGTGCCCGTTAAAATCATCATCTAAAGAGAGAGAAAAAAGAACATCTCCATTACTATTCCAACTTGGCTCTGTTGTAATAAGCAAAATATTTTTACCCTTGGATTTTACAATTTTATAAGTTATGCTGTCAAATGTAGTAAGATGATAAAGCTTTAGCATATCTTCACGCAAAGCTTTATCATTAAATGTAGTACCAGTTTTTTGTCGTATCATTTTTTTAATAACTTCATTTGAAATATACGTCTCATTTTTAATTTTGATAGCATCAATGATAAACTTTTTGGCATGGTGTTTTTTTCTGTATTTTTTTCTATATTTTGCATACTCTTGTTTAGAAAGGGACAATCTCTGTAACTGTTTTACACTTTTGAGTGCAGTTACATACCCTCGCTCAATTATAGCTGCATATTTGTCCGCATCAAGTCCTGAGTAACCATCAAGTTTTGGTGTGATTAAAATATCTTTTGAAGTGAGATGTTTTATGGATTCATTTGCATTTTTACGCATCATTATATCTACAAGTTGTCCAACAACTACAAGGTAGGAATTTACATCTAAAGTGCTTGAAAAATTTTCACTTACATCCACAGCAATAATAATATCTGCACCCATTTTACGCGCTACATCAATGGGAATATTATCACTAACACCACCATCTACTAGGTCAATGCCATTAATGTCTATAGGTTGCAAACCTCCAGGAATTGCACTCGAAGCGTAAATAGCCTCAGCAAGTGAACCAGACTTTAGTACCACTTCATTACCATTTTTAATGTCCGTCGCAACTGCCCTAAAAGGAATACTTAATTTGTCAAAATCTTTTACATCTGCCACATTTGCAGTCAATTCACTAAATTTCAGCAAAAGAGGCTCTCTTTTGAGTACACCAGTTGGCAGAACAAGTTCATTGTCTGCATTAATGCCAAATCCAAGTTTGCCTTGGTAAGTATATTCAGTTAATTTACGCTGCATTGGAATCTTTTTACGATCCATATCTGCTCGAATGTACTCATGCCAGTTTGTTGAGACCAGCATCTTTTGTATCTCTTGAGGTGTGTTTCCTGCAGCATAAAGTCCTCCCATAAAGGAGCCCATACTTGTACCAATAATCATATCTATTGGAATGCGGTTTTGTTCCAAAACCTTTAACACACCAACATGCGCACCACCACGCGCACCACCACCACTTAAAACCAAAGCTATTTTTGGTCTAGTCTCTCCAAAGAGTACCACTGTTACTATAAAAAGCAAAACCAAAAATTTCAAAATAAAATCCCTTTTTAAACAAGCTTAAACGCAACCAACAGTGTGGCTATCCAAATAAGGACAGTCACTAAAAAACTTACTAAAACAAGTGTTGCACCAACATCTTTTGCCTGTTTTGCAAGTATGTGATAATCCTGCGTAACTAAATCTACTGTTCGCTCTATGGCACTATTTACTATTTCTGCCAAAATAGGCAAAAAGAGTGATAAAAACAGAATGCTGCTGTAGCCAAAATGCAGCGGCAAGATCCAAGCGAGTGTGCCAAATCCAAAAAGCATCAGAAGCTGCCACTTAAAAGAGGTCTCATTTTTCACAATATCCACAAGCCCTTCAAGTGCATAGATTGTGTTTCTGTAAAGATTGTGTTTTGGTTTATTTAGTTTCATATTTTTCTCTCATCTTTTTAATAATTTTTTCTAACTCTTCAGATTTGGTCTCTTTAGAAATAGGCTCACCAAAATAGACTTTTACCTCTCTACGTTTAAAAAGGCTGCGTTTGGCATCTGCTGGTTTATACTTTGCAAATTTACTACCAAAAATTCCACTGTCAATATAAAAGGGAATAATCACGCCATCATAATCGCTACAAATAAGTTCATAACCACGATGAAATGGCTTTATAGCACCATCTACGCTTATTGCACCCTCTGGAAATATTGCTACAATACTTCTGTTTTGCAGGCGTTTATATGCTTCATGCATTGCATCTTTAAAGGCTCTAGGAGAGAGAGGAATAACCTCTCCTTTTTTAAAAATAGCGTGAAAAAATTTCCACTGGTAAATCTCTTTGTCCATCATAAAGTTAATGCGTCTCTTTAGCGCCAACTGCAAAATTATCCAGTCAATCCAACTTACATGATTTCCCAAAAGTAGTACAGCTTTTTCATCTGGAATATTTTGCACTCCAAAGTATTCATATCTGTGTCTAGCAAGTGAAAAGAGCTTCATTGTAGTGAAAAATGTTTCTGTCATATAATTATGAAAAAGAAGATAAATAAGATAAATACCGACAAACCCCATACAATAAAAGAGGATGATTGCATTCATTCCAAAATAAGCAAACAGCGTAGTTAAAACTAAGAATGAGAACATAAAGATATTTTGAATAAAATTATTTGCAGCTAAAATTGTCCCTAAATGTGCATTTGCACTTAAAAACTGTATGCGCGCACTTAAAGGCACTAAAATAAAAGAGGCAAAAATTCCAAAAAAAGAAAACATTACAGACATAAGTACCATAGAGTGAACAAATGGAATACAAAAGACTAAAATAGTAACCATAACAGCACCAATGCCTGCAAGACCGAGATTAATATACTCTTTTGAAAGTTTTGCAACCATTATGGAGCCAAATACAATTCCTACTCCTGCCAACGCCATAACACCTTGAACATATATAGTATTTAACACTCCTAGTTGATCTTTTGCGTATTCACCAAAAATCGCCAAAACAACTTGAGAGATTGACCAAAATAGACTCAATGCTAAAATAGCGTGGAAAATTTCTCTCTTTCGTGTTGCTGTTTTCAGATTGCGAAAAAGATACTCCCCTCTAAAATATTTTTTTAGATTAAAAGTTCTTTTACTAGCAACAAGTATCTTGTTTGGTAGCGTAGAAGCACCATACCACTCAATAACCGAACTAATAACCAAAAGCCAGCCAAGAGGGGCAATTCGCTCCAGTATTTCAGACTTTGTAACAAGTGAAGTGTCATACATATTTTCAAACAATACAGTATAAAAAATAATTCCACCCAATATGGCTACTGTCGTCGTAGCCTGCACTATACTGTTGCCACCTGTTAAAAATTTCTCACCGAAAAGCTCTTTAATGTAGCCATATTTTGCAGGTCCATAAATAGCACTCTGCATAGAGAGCAAAAAAGTCATTACAAATGCAAAAATAAAATATCCATGATAATAAGCGTAAGTAATACCAAGAGTAATCACAATAGCAAAGATTGCAGAGTACTCCATAATTTTATTTTTAGGAAATCTATCTGCTAAAAATCCAGAGGGAGAAAATACCAAAATAAAAGGCAAAAGTACCAAAGCATTTACAATAGCCGTTAAAACTATTTGTGTACTGCCATCGTAAACCTTAAAAATTGTATTTTGTATAATTATCTTATGCCCTAAATCGGTAAAAGCATTCAAAAAGACAACAAAAATATAATTTATAACACCAGTAATGGCAAATATTTTCTCTTTGCTCTGCATATTATTCGCTTTCATCTCCATCTACAAGCGTTGTACTCCAACCCTCATAAAAGCCCTGCTCTGTTTTTAAAGCTTCAAAAAGTTGTTCTACATTTTTGCGTACTTCTTCTTCTGTTACCGCGTGTTCTTTTACCAAAGCAAGACCATTTTCAAAATCTTCACCACTTATTTCATCTTTAAAACTAAAATCTTCAAACGGAAGTAACTCTAAAAATTTCTCTTTTTGCGTAGGCGTAGTAAATGAAACATAATGTTCAACAAGACGAGGAACTTCTAAATCATCCTCTTCCTCTTGCAACATAAAAATGATTTTTTCACTTTGAATATGTGCTGATTCCAAAGCTGATGGTATAAGATTTTTATAGTGAAAATTCCATTTTGTATCTTTGACAACACTACTTTCATAAACATATCCACTATTACTTAACATTTTAGAGACGACTGCGTTTAGAGATTTTGCATTTTCTGCATAGAAGTAAAGTTCATTCCAACCATCTACAACGCGACTACCAACATACTTTGCACCACCATCATGCTCTACGGCGATAATAAGTGCCTCTTTGGTTTCTAAAAACTCTTCAAAACTCTCTTGTGAATTTTTAGAAGCATCGAATTTTATAAAAACACTAAAAAGCCAACTGTATCGCTCACTATAACCATAAGCACTCATATCGCTCTCTATATAAATTTCACTTCCATCTTCTTCAACTCTTTTAAAAAAATCTCTCATATTCTCTCTCTTTTATACATTTACAATGTCATTAACTTCTAAACCAAACCCACTTAAGCCAATAAAATCCGTCTTTTGCATAGCAGTAATGAGGTTCATTTTTGAAACACCAAAAGATTTGATAATCTGCGCACCAATACCAAACTCTTTCATGGCTGCGTTGTCCTGATGATTTGTTTTGTTTATAAAGAGTAAAAGACCACTGTTTTGCTTGAGATACTCTATGGAGTTAATAAGATTGTTATATTTTTCTTGATTTAAAAGTAACTCACAATCTGTAATAACATTATGCACTCTTACATTTGCCACTTCACCAGCATTATAAAATAAAATCGCAGTATGTTCCACGCCATCATGATCTTCAAAAGTGTGACGACTTACTTTTACACCAAAAAATTCTATCTCTTCTACGCTAATCTCTTTTACAAGTCTCTCATTTGCAAGTCTATACTCCACAATATCAGAGATAAACACAGTGTTTAACTTATGTTTTTGTGCAAATATATCTAAGTCGTCTCTACGCGCCATTGTTCCATCATCTTTAATGATTTCACAAATAACACCTGCTTCACTCAAACCTGCTAAACGGCAAAGGTCAACAGAACCTTCAGTATGTCCAGTACGAACAAGTGTACCACCATCTTTTGCTATTAAAGGGAAGATATGCCCAGGTTTTACAAGCTCATCTGCGTTTGAGATAGGGTTTGCAAGTATTTTGATGGTATCGTCTCTCTCTTTTGCAGAGATACCAGTAAGTGCATCTTTTGCATCAACTGAAACTGTAAACGCAGTCTCATACGATGATGTATTTGAACTCACCATAGGATTTAATGCAAGTCTGTTTGCAATAGGTTTGGAGAGTGCAACACAAATAAGTCCTCTGGCATTTGTAGCCATAAAATTTACATGTGCTGGTGTTGAGAATGCAGCAGCATAGACTAAGTCACCCTCATTCTCTCTATCTTCATCATCAACCATGATGACCATTTTTCCCTTCTTCACATCTTCTATTGCCTGTAAAACTCTATCTATTGGTTTCATTTCATTCTCTTTATATATTTATATTTTTAATGATTTCATTATATAAAAATATTCATTAAAAAGAGGTCAAAAAAGAAATTTTCAATTTTCTTTGCAAAAGCCTTGACATTAAAAAAGTTTTTGTCTATAATTTCGCTCACAAACACAGAGTGAATGTGTTTAAACACCGCGGAATAGAGCAGTTCGGTAGCTCGTCGGGCTCATAACCCGAAGGTCGCAAGTTCAAATCTTGCTTCCGCAACCAATTTATTACTTTCAAAATGATGGGGTATCGCCAAGCGGTAAGGCATCAGCTTTTGGTGCTGACATTCGGGGGTTCGAATCCCTCTACCCCATCCACATTAACTTTTCAATAAAAAAATATAACAAATTCAAACTGGGGTATCGCCAAGCGGTAAGGCCGTGGTTTCTGGTGCCACTATGCGTGGGTTCGAATCCCTCTACCCCATCCACTAATTCAAGTCTCTATGAAACTATGCTATACTTACTTATATTAAAAAGTGAGGTTACTTATGCAAATATCCTTAAATATTCAAGATGATGTTTACAAACAACTTGTAAACGCAGGTGTAGACATGCAATCAAAAATCAACGAATACCTTGTAAACCTTGTAGATAAAAAAGATGACTATATAAACTCTAATCAATTTCAAGAAGATAAGGCTTATTTTCACGAGGCTTTAGAAGATATTGAAAGTGGTAAAGCTAGAGCACTTAGCCAAGAACAATATGAGAAAGAGATGGAAGCTTTTGAGCAATCTTTATAATGCAAATTGTAAGAAGTAAAAAATATTTAAACTCACTTCAAGAAATCATGCAATTCATTTCTACTGATAGTAAGAAAAGAGCCTTAACTTTTAGAAATCAATTAGATAAACAAATTTCAAACATTCAAGATATGCCTTACAAATATAGAAAATCTATCTATTTTAATAATGAAACCATCAGAGATTTGATTTTTAAAGGTTATACAATAGTTTATAAGGTGGATGAAGCCAAAGAACAAATAACTATTTTAGGTATTAAAAAATATAAAGCAGAATTATAGGTTACTTTAATTTTTAAGGAATTTTTTTATTTAATATATACAAATTTTAATCCTCCCTACCCCATCCACATCTAGTTTACACCACTCAATTCTCTCTCAGTACTTTTTACACTCACACCCTCAAAAACAACTTTATGATGGGCAATGGCACCACTTACCTCTTGCTCTTCTAAACGCAGTCCTTCTGGAACTTCTTCAGAATGTAACTGAATAGCAGTCTGTTTGAAGTTTGGTTCACCTGATTTTGGACAGAAGCTCTCTTGTGTAAGAGTGTTTACAAGCTGTTCGTTAAAATGAAATGGTACAAATACCGTCCCTGGTCTTACACTTCCAGTTACTCTTACCACAACATCATCTACACGACCGCGAGGAGATGAGAGGCTCATTCTATCACCAGATTTGACTTTGAGTTTTTTTGCATCATCAGGGCTAATATCCACCCACGCTTCTGGTGCTAAATTGTCAAGTATTGCGATGTCTCTTGTTTTTGTACGCGTATGCCACTGCTCAACTGTACGCCCTGTATTTAAAATAACAGGAAATTCAGGACTTATAGGCTCTGACATAGGGTGCCACTCCAAACAAAGAAGTTTTGCCTTTTTATCTGCCGTTCTAAATGGAATATCTTCAGTATAAAGACGTTTACTACCAAGTGGAAACTGCTCATTACAAGGCCACTGAATACCGCCATGCTCTTCTATAAGCTCATAAGTCATCCCACTATAGTCACACAACTGTCCCTTAGAGACCTTACGCCACTCTTCAAACGCATCACGAGGCTCACTCCAGTTAGGAAAAAGCATCTCATTAACACCCTCAAAATATTTTGAAAATTCTAAAATGATGTCAAAATCACCTTTGGCATCACCTATTGGTTCTACTGCCTTATTTGCTTTGTTACAACGGCGTTCAGAGTTGGTGTAAGTTCCCTCTTTTTCACCCCAAGTACCTGCGGCAAAAATTACATCAGCAATTTGTGCAGTATCTCCTAAAAAGGCATCTTGCACCACAAGCAAATCAAGTTTTGCCAAAGTTTTACGCAGTTTCTCTTGATTTACAAAGCTTACAAGCGGGTTTGTTGCTGTTATCCAGAGTGCTTTTATCTCACCTCTGTCTATAGCTTCAATAATTTCGGCATATTTATACCCACGTTCACGAGGAATAATCTCCTCTGGCACATTGACAATTTTTGCATACTCTTTAAGTGCTGCCTCATCCCCATAGTTTCTATACCCTGGAAGACTTGAAGTAAACCCTGTCTCACGCGTTCCCATAGCATTACACTGACCCGTAATGGAAAAAGGACCTGTTCCCTCTCGACCAATATGTCCTGTTAAAAGATGAAGGTTAATAATAGAACTTACGGTATCTGTTCCCATAAATGACTGATTAATTCCCATCGTCCAGCCAGTGATGACCTTCTCATTTGAGACAAATTCACGAGCGAGTTCATAAAGTGTTTTTACATCAATTCCAGTAATGTTTGCCACCTCTTGTGGCGGATAATCCTGAAGATGTTTTTTTAGCTCTTTTATACCGTTAGTATTGGCTTTAATGTAACCCTCATTCTCCCAGCCCTGCTCTAAAATGATGTAAGCTAGACCGTTATAGAGTGCTAAGTCAGTTCGCGGCTTAATAGGTACATAAACATCTGCCATCTGTGAAGTTTTACTTGCACGCGGGTCAATGACTATAACCTTTTTCTTTGGGTTTTTATTGATATGAAGTGTTAAAATTGGATGATTGTCCGCAATATTTGCACCTACCAAAAAGATGGTATCTGCTTTTTCAAAATCTTCATAAGAGCTTGTCGCACCATCACTTCCTAAAGATTGTTTGTAACCCATAACTGCTGAAGCCATGCAGAGTGTTGTATTTCCATCATAGTTATTTGTTTGCAGTCCTAACTGCACAAATTTTCCAAGCGTGTAAAACTCTTCTGTCAAGAACTGCCCTGTCCCTATGACCGAGACAGCACTGTTTCCATGCTCCCTTTGAATGCGTTTAAACTCTGAGCTTACTTTTGTAAAAGCCTCATCCCAAGTAGCTTGTTGCAGTTCACCATCTTTACGAATGAGCGGCGTTTGAATCCTATGTGGAGAGTTTATCATCTGATGTTCTGAAAGCCCTTTTGGACAAAGCGTTCCTTTATTTACAAAGTGCTTAGGATTTCCTTTTGTGTAAACTGCTTTACCATCTTTTACACCGATGTAAAGACCACACCCTACACCACAGTAACCACAAGTAGAAAAGACCCATTTATCTGGCTTCTTCTCATCTGCTATCATTCCAAAAGTATCATCATGAGAGAGTTTGTACTTCTCTTCTTTTATATCAAAACCTAAAAAATCTTTTATCTTACCTATCATTGTAAACTCACTAATTATTATATTGATTAAATAATAGCATAAAACTACATCCAAATTGCCATAATTTTGCTCATATATTAATCAATAAACAATTTACTATTATTAGAATATAATATGAAAAATATTTGAAGGATTTATGATGTTAAAAGATATGTTATATACTGGTCTAGGAATGGGTGTTATACTTAAAGAGAAAGTAGAAAATGAGATTCAAAAACTTGAAGATGAAGGTAAACTCAAAAAAGATGATGCAACTTCACTGCTAGATTCCCTCTCTACAAAGGGTCAAGATGAAGAAAAACGCATAAAAGAGATATTTAAAAAAAGCATTAAAGAGGTCATAGATGAGCTTGGACTTGCTACAAAAGAGGACATCGCAAATCTAAAGGATGAGTTATCCAAAAAATAAGCTACTACAATCCAAAGAGAGTTTGGGCTGTTTTTCTATTTCTTCTCACTCTTTACCTACTGATAAAGAAAAAAGAGAGCTTTTTAGGACTAAAACCTCTCCAACCAAAGAGGCTAAACGCAACTATTATTCTTCTTGGTGCAAGTTTTATTAAATTAGCTCAAGTCTTGGCAACTAGAAGTGATTTTTTTAGCCAAGAGTATCTGTGTGAGCTCAAAGAGTTGCATGACCAGCTCCCAGCAATGAGCAAAAGTGAATTTACAAAAATTTATGAAAATGCCTTTGCTAAACGCAGCTGTTTTAAGAGTTTTGAAGAAGTGCCTATTGCCTCTGCATCCATTGGACAGGTTCACATCGCGCACTTGCAAGACGGCACAAAAGTAGCAGTCAAACTTCGCCGTTACAACATCAAAGAGCAAGTAAGTGCAGATATAAACATACTCAACTTTTTTAACAATCTTTTCAAACCACTCTTTAGCACCTACACAAAAAACTCCATAGATGCTGTCATTAGTGAATTTTCAAAGATGATACTCCAAGAGGTCTCCTTTCAAAATGAACTGCACAATCTCAAAAGTTTCTCAGAAGTTTACAAAGAGAGCGGCATCAGGTTTCCAAAACCATATGAAATGTATTGCTGTGACTCAGCTATTGTAATGAGTTTTGAAGAGGGTTTTCGATTTGATGACAAAGAGAACCTTTCAAAACACGACATAGATTTTCATCCACTCATAAAAAAACTTGTCAATTTTTACACAGACCAGATGCTCCTGCAGGGCTACTTTCATGCAGATCCACATCCTGGTAATCTTCTTGTCTCTAGTGAAGGCGAACTAATATTACTTGACTTTGGTATGGTCAAACGCGTACCAAACAAAACAAGAGTTGCTATCATTGAGCTTATAAAAGCGGCAAATGAGGAGAATTATGAACTCTACATTAGTGCAAATAAGCGCCTTGGAACCATAGCTTACGAAGCGCCAACTGCCGAGCTTGCAGAGTTTAGCGCCAAAATGTTTGCCATCTTTTCAAATGAAAATCTTACGAGTGAATCGATGCAACAACTTGCTTTTGATGTCCTTGCTACGACAAAAGATTTTCCCTTTAAACTTCCATCTGATGCCATCTACATTCTTCGTGTAAGTGCTATCATCGAGGGGCTTGGTACAACTTACATAGAAAATTTTAATGGAATCAAAGACATTCTCCCGACGCTGCAAGAGAACATTCCAAAAGCACTTGGAGCTAAAGATGGCTTTCGTGAACTCATTGTTCAAAGCGTTAAAGATGCCCCTTTTGTACTGCAGAACATTCAAACATCTGTGCAAAAAATTGCCGAGGATGATGTAGAGGTAAAACTCTCCGATGACCAGCTTCATTGGGTAGCAAAGGAGATAAAAAACTACATCAAGCCACTTCTTGGCGGTTTTGTACTTATAATTGCCTCCTTTTTTACCCTGCTCTATGACAATGAACTTAAAACCTTTGCGCTCATCTTGTTTGTAGTTGGAGTTTTAAGAATCTTTTTTAAAAGGTGATAGATGAAAAAAATATTTGTACTTACTCTTTTGCTACTCGCTGCGTTTAGTGGCTGCAGTGACAACAATGCAACCATCACAAAATCAGAAAAAGATTTGCATAATGTAAAATGTATGCGTCTTGTCATTTTTCCACCAAACAAATTTTTAGAAACGACAATGAATAAGCTCTACAATTTTGATGAAAACTGTAGTTATAGACTTCAAGTCTCTCAAAAAAGCGGCATTGTCTGTAACTCCAATCAAAATGCAGCGAGGAAAACACTCTCAAATTTTCCATCGGGGTTTATTCGACTCGATTTATATAAAGGGTATAAAAATATCTACAGCTACTACAGGGATTTGACACATAAAACTACGAAAGAGGATGTTAAAGAGGCGTTTGAGAGTTTAAAAGAGAGTATGAATTAATCTTCCTCTTTTTCTTCCACAAAAGAGCTTGGACGGAGTTTTTTAAAAAATTTTACAAGTGTGGTACTAACAATGCCTCCACCAGGTAAAATCCAAAGTGCTGAGAGAAAAGTCATCTTTCCAATGTCACCTATCTGCTCACCTGCTTTTTTGTACTCTTTGTTTTTAATATGTTTGGGGATCTCTTTGGTCTCTTTGTACTCTTGCTTAAGTCCACGACCAATTTTTTTACTGAATTTTTTGAATTTATGTATCATTTAGATTTCAAGGGTGCGAAGATGCACCCCTAAGTGTTGTTTAGTCTATACTTTCGTAAACTTCAACAGAAGGTCTGCCTGCAAACCAATCCATAGGAGGCATATTTTCATGAGATTTTTTAAACGCATCACTTTGTGTATATGCCATAAAACTTTTCATATCTTCCCATACAGTTTCAATGATGAAAGTATTGTTCTCACCTGTCATTGGGTTTGATTGTGGTGCTAATAGGTTCATAGCACTACAACCCGCTTGATCTTCAATATTGTGTTTTTTTACTGCCTCTTTTAAGTGTGCAGTGTACTCTTCTTTAAACTCTGGCTTTACTGGAAATTTTGTAAAAACTGTTACCATTTTTCTAATCCTTTAATATTTTATTTGCAGGAATTGTAACACTTGTTTTTAAAAGTATGGATAACAATAGAAAAAAAAAGACAATTTTGATATACTAAAAAAATTAAAAAAGTTAATTTTCAAGGACAAAAAATAGATGAAAAGAAGAGATTTTATAAAAAAAAGTAGTATAACTTTAGGTGCTTTAGCGACAACTCCTGTTGTAACATTTGCTAGTAAAATTGAAAATATTAAAGGTGTTAAGAGTAGAAAATTTATTGTAAATTATAATTTTGAAGTAGAATATAATGACAAAAATTTCCCTGCTAAACTATGGAATCCACTTCCATTTAACGCATCGTACCAAAAAGTGAAACTAATACACTTTGATGGTAATTATGACAATTACAATATAAATAGTAAAAATGATTATGATGCAAACACTCTATTTGCAGAATGGAAACGCTCTGATAAGAAAAAAATTCTTAATTTACAATTAGAGATCGAGACAATATATAGAACAGTGCCAATATATAAAATTAAAAGAGCAAGTAAAGCAAATTTACCACTCTCTAAAGATGTTCAACAATATTTAGAACCAACTGCACATATTCCAATAGCTGGCATTATAAAACAACTTGCTGATAGAATTACAGGCGATAGTACAGATAGTTTTGAAAAGATTAAAAAAGTTTATCTTTGGTGTGCTAGTCATACATTTAGAGATAAAAAAGTCATTGGTTGTGGCAAGGGTGATGTTGGTAAGATGATTACACAAACAGAGGTAGAAGATATTTATAAAAATGGTTACTTTGGTGGTAAATGTACCGATTTAAGCTCACTCTTTACTGCAATTGCTAGAGCTGCAGGTATTCCTACACGCGAAGTTTTTGGTATTCGTCTTGGAAAAAGTAACTTTAGTAAAGCACTAGGAAAAAGCGATGCTAAAGGTTTTGCAACGATTTCTACTTGGCAACACTGTCGCGCAGAGTACTACATTGAAGGTGCTGGATGGATACCAACAGATCCAGCTGACATTACAAAACTAGAGCTTGTAGAGGGATTGAAATTTAATGATTCTAAGGTACAAAAATTATTAGAAAAATATATGCACTCTTGGGAGATGAACTGGGTTGGTTTTAATCATGCTAGAGATTTTAAACTTTTCCCTCAACCTAAAGAGTACCCTCTAAATATGTTTGGTTATCCTTATGCAGAAGTTGAAGATAATGTTTTAAACTATTACGATCCAAAAACTTTTGAGTACAAAATAACTTCACAAGAGATTTTGTAATTATGCTTCTTTAATTATCTTTTGCATATCGGCTGCGAGTATAATACCTTTTTCACGCAGTAGTATTGTATCTCTATTTTTAAATATAATTGTTGTAGGCACTTCCGTAATATCAAATTCATACGAAAGTGCCTCTGACTCACTTAAATCTATCTCAAGTATTACCAACTCTTTTAGAAGTTCATCTAACTCTTCTAGTTCAAATCCTTGTACCATACAAGCATCACATAATTCTGAGCCAAACTTCAGTATCACAGTCTGATGTTTTTCAAATGCAGCTTCTATTGTCTCGTTAAAATTCGCTTCGTTTAATTCTATTATTGCCATTATATTATCCCTATTTATGCGCTTCTAAGTGCATTAGTTAAAAACATCTTAATCAATGACTGATAAGGTACATCCATTGCATTAGCTTTAACCTTTAACTCTTCTATCATATCAGCAGGTAAACGCAGAGATATACTCTTTGTAGTTTTTTTAAGATTTGAAAATCTAACAGGTTTTGCCTTGGACATATCAAAGTAGTCTGACACATCATTTTCATCCCAAAAAGCAGATTCTTCTGCTTCATCTTTAAATATTGGTAATTTTTTAAGCTCTTGCATAAATCATCCTCTCTTTTTTACTCATTGCTCTTGCAGATATAACTCTGATGTGATTTTTTCTAATGGTAAAAACAACAGTCACTAAATCATCAAAATCATTTTTACCAAGAGCCACACATCTACACTCATCCAAAGAGTGTCTAAAATCTTCGACAATTAGCAAAGGTTCATTAAAAAAAGCCTCTTCAATCGCTGTCCATTTTAAGCCATGTTTATTTTCATTTTTATGAATATTCCCTTCATCCCAATCAAATCCAACAATAGCTTCAATATCTAAACAATCAAATTCCACTTTCTTCCTTGTATATTGCTATTATATACAATAGTTATTCTTTTGTCAATAATCATTCCATGTTATAGCCCCATTTCTCACTCGGATATGCTATACTAGTAGGCATAGTAACAGCAGCATTCGCAGCGTTATAGCCCCCTTTCTCACTCGGATATGCTATACTAAGTGTTACATGGACTTCTGTGTCTCCGTAGTTATAGCCCCCTTTCTCACTCGGATATGCTATACTGGTAACATTAAAGGTATGCCATCGCAAGAGGTTATAGCCCCCTTTCTCACTCGGATATGCTATACTAAAATAGTTAATTGCTTCTCTCCATGCCTTGTTATAGCCCCCTTTCTCACTCGGATATGCTATACTTCTTGATGAAATGTTTCCTACTTTTGGAGCGTTATAGCCCCCTTTCTCACTCGGATATGCTATACTACATCAGCGTTGCTTTTATTATTCTGTCAAGTTATAGCCCCCTTTCTCACTCGGATATGCTATACTACGTGCTTCTACACCCCTTTTATAGGTGTATTGGCAGACATTTATTTCTCAAAAAAAATCTCTAAAAATTGTAAATTTTTCTCAAAATTTAGGTTTTTTCAAATTTTTAACTGCTTCTAATTAAAATATTCTTCTTGATTTTAAAGAATATTTGTTTCATTTTTACCCACTTTCTCTAAAATAGTAAAAGTTGTTTTTTTTCTAACTTCTCTTCCTCTTTTTTTATACCAACTAAAGTTTCCATTTTAGAGTATTGCAAATCAGTTATTGAAAGCATCCGCACATGTCCCTTACTTGGCAGATGTGCTTTTACTCTTTTTTTGTGAGTATCTACACTATCATCACCCTTACAAATTCGACTATATACAGAGAACTGCATCATAATAAACCCATCTTTAAGAAGAAAGCGTCTAAACTCTATATAACTTCTTTTCTCTTTTTTTGTCTTAGTTGGTAGGTCAAAAAGTACAAATATCCACATAAATTTAGCCACTTTACTCTACCAATGGTAAAATGAGTTGGTTGCTGTCATTTAACTTCATAGCCCTTACAAAGCCCTCTGCCATCGTGTCACAAATATTAAGCATAAGTACATTTTCATCATTTAGTTTCATCTCCATTACTAGAACATTTAAAAGTGCTGACTTTACCTCTATTCCTAGGTGAACATCAAGAGCATCTTCTATCTCTAGTTTTTTCACTACCATATCTACCATTGGGCGAAGTGGTTCTATCATATCATCAGCGAGATTATAAGCATTGAGTTCAGAACGATGAAAAACTCCAAAAGTTGGAAGTAAACCGTGCGAGACTAAAGAACGAGCAACAGCACCTCTAAGTATGGCATACCCATAGTTGAGTGCTATATTTCTAGGATCAAAAGCTTTTTGATCTCTTGTAAAGTCATCAAAAAGCAGACTCCAATATCTTCTTGCTGCTAGTGCTTCTAAATTTTCACTATCGCCTGATTTTACTTTGTTTTCTAAAACAGAGACTTGAAAATCATCTTTGTTAAAGTACCTTAAAAGCCTTGCTTGGTTTGAGATTTTTTGAATGATGATTTTTTGCCATATCTGTTTTTTTAAAGGAGCTTTCATATCTACTTGAATATGAGCGATTTGAGAGAGCCTTGAGTGCTGATGAAATGGAGTGAAGAGACCATTTGGCATATGGTAGTTATCACAGCTAAAAAGAGCTATATTACTTAAAAGTGCAGTCGTTACAATAGCCTGATTTGTCTCTAAAACTATGACCGTTATATCTTCAAGCGGCACTTGAATGATTGGTTCATCCTTTGGTTCATAAACAAACTGTCGATTTTTCATACTAAGCTTACAAGGTTTACTTACTAGTATCGTTCTCCATGCACTCACAATCTTCTCCTTTTTTAGCTCCTATTTTTTCTTTGTCTTCCCTCTTTTATACTACCTTGCCGTTTTTCACTCTTTACCTCAACATAGCCTCCTAAAGGGTCTACTTGATATTTTTTTATAAATACTAAATTTTGAGAACCTAAAATATCTTCTCTATTTCCATCATGTGATTTAATAAAAATTTGTGCTGTCCCACTATGAGTGCTATCATAATAGCCCAAAATTTGAACAGATTCTTTCTTAGCAGTCTTCTTCGTCTTAACTTCTATCAAATCCCGCTTATAAAATGAGAACTTAAACTCATACTCATCATCCATCTCTATCCATGGTTTGTTTCCAGCGACAATCGCCTTATTTGGCAACTTCTCTTTCACAAAATCACTCACATATATAGGTACTAAATAGTATTTACCTGTCTTTTTATTTTGAAATAAATCCACTCTTGGCATAGTATCATTTAAGGCTATTCCATGTTTAAGTTTTACATTATTTGTTACACTACCACCCTTAAGTACCTCAACCTTACCATTCTCTTTTTTCGTACTTAATGTTTTATTGCTATATATGGTCTCTTTATGAGCAGCCCCACCTATCTTTCTTCGTGGCATATGCGAAACAAAGATCTCACTCACACTCTCTCTCACTCTAACTCCAAAATCTTCTAGTGGCGTTACAAATCGCAAAGCCTTAGACTTCTCCTCTTTACTTTTATAGATGTATCCCTCGCGTTTAGTTGAAACATCAGAAAGTCTTTTAACCATAGACTGCGTTGCAAATGCTAAAATTATCGCGTCTTCTGCATGATGAAGATGATTGTCTCTGTTTTTGTCACCTACTCCCCACTTATAACGCAGTTGCGAAGTAAGCATTCCATTCATAGTATATATATGTCGTTTATCTTTTGAGTCTCTAAATGCTATATGTGCTTCCATATAGTTTTTTATAAACTTAGATATGTATGAGGTATCAGTTTTGTTTCTCTCTTTAAAAGCTATTTCACTATTTTCATCAAAATTAGTTTTTAGCAGTCTTCCTTTTTTTGCTTGTTTTATATTTTTGTAACCCTTAACTCTCTGCTCAAATACATCAAACTTCTCTTGGCTCATATACTCATAAGGTGTTTGTGAGCCTTTATCTTGGTTCTCTTTTGTAAAACATAAAACTTTATTATTTAGAGAGTCATCAAGTGAGCGACTATATGGCAGTATATGGTCTACTTCTGTTGCATAAGGGTCATTTAACAAATCAGGTTTAATCTCTTTACCACTGTATATACACTCACCATTTTGCTCTTTCCAAAGTCTAAATTTCAGAAGTTCTTTAGCACTTGGTTCATGCCCTAAAATTTCAGTTGCATGAACTCTTGCTTCCTCTTTTTTGTCTCTAAAATCCCCTTGAGCTTTTTTAATCTCATTTCTATCTTTATGAGATTTTTTAATATCTCTTGTTAATTCTATATGAACAGTATCTATCGCCCCATATTTTCTAGCAATGGCATTATAAACAAGTCGCATCTGTGCTACTGCTCTTTTAACGACTGGATTTGTCATCTCAATATTTTCTTGCTTGCTTAATGCTGGCAAGAGTAGAGTTTTTTCACCTTCAAAGATAGCCTTAAAATCATAACCTGCTCTATTACAAGCCTTATCATAATCCTCTCCCTCTTCAAGGTACGGGACGATGTTTCTAAGCGCTTTGGTACTTAAATGCCCAAAACCAGAAAATGAAAGGCTTAATAATGCTTCACACACCTGTTTATTCTCTACAATCTCAAAAAGTTGTTTTAAACTCTCTTTATCATCTTTTTCAGTTGTTAAAATATTTGCAATGGCATCTAAAACCTCATAATCATTTTCTATAGTATCCCAAAAAAGATTATCTGCATTTTGAATTGACCTTTTTATTTTATGATAAGCAGGAAATTCTATAAGTTTTTCAGATTCAGGTTTTTTAATTTCTCCTGTTTTATAATCATGATAGACTAAGCCTTTAAACTGCACATTTTCATCTAAATCAAGTAGTTTTCTCAAATCTGAATATTTAATTGCTCTTTGAATAGTTTTTGCTTTAAATATAATTTGTTGTATCTCTTGAAATAAAAGTAACTCTTCTTTACTCTCTATAATCAAACGCAGATTTTTAAGTTTTTGTAAGGCTCTAAAATATTCAAAACTATAAGAACTTTTTGAAGCTCTTTTTTCATTAACTTCAAATGGACAATTTGCAACCATATCAAATACTGATTTTAAAGGTCTTTGCTCAAATGCTATCTCTTTATAAGTTTTCAATAACGTATCATTGACAAATTTATTTCCAAACTCTTTTTGTTTTGTGAAAATTATCTCTATCTCTTGCTCAAGCATACTTCTTGCAACAGAATTCTCATAGTTTAGTTTTCCCTCACTATCTTTTCCATTGCGTTTTTTCTCTTTTGTAGAGATATACTCACCAACTGTTAGGAATTCTGAACTCTCTAAAACAGTTTTATTATGCCCAATTCCAGAGAGAACTGCCTTGCCTTCACTATCTGTTACTTCATCACTTTTTCTATTGGACTTGTAACCCCTATGTTTAGCAAGATGAATCATAATTCGAGAGAGTTCTTTGTTATTTAATTCTCTATAAAGAGCCTCTCTTCTTAAATCCCAAACATCTTTTTGCCCTTTATTGCCAATAAAAAGAGTATCTAGTTCATTTTGAGTAAGAATTTTATTTGAAAGAAGCAGTCGTTTTATTACTCGTAGTTTTTGAGCCTTGCGTTTAGTAGTTCGTCTAGCACTTCGTGCTTCACGACGAGGAAGAGCCAAAGACTTCCCATCTTTAGGGTGTTCAGCAATAGTAAATATTCTTACACCACTATCAATAATTTTATTGTTTTCTATCTTACTATCAACATTTACTAAAGCCCAGCCTATAGAAGTTATTCCTAAATCCAATCCTAAAACTAGTTTACTCATTTAATTTCCTTTTAATGGAAATAATTATAACATAACTACATTAGTTTATCCGAGTGAGAAACGAATGGGCTATAATAAAGAGGTTAGAGTTCCTCTGCAAGGCTCTGATTATTACTAATCATCCTTAAAAAAACTCTCTTACTCTATCTCTGCTTCCCAACAAAAAATCCACCTGCCATTCCAAGAGGAACAACAGTCGTATAAAACAAAAATCTGTCACTTATTTCACTTACAAACGCAGTGATAAGAGCCAAAAAGAGCATAAATGATGCCGCTGCGTTTAGTGATGCACTTACAAATACAAGCGCTAAAAGAGGGAGAACAATTCCCGCTATAAGCAGAGTTATAAAACGAATTTTCTTAATATTTGCAAAGTTTTCATTGAGCAGTCTTTTTGTGCGTTGAAGTTGGTACTCATTCTCTTTATTTTCAAGTGTTCTAATGTCTTCATAGGAAAAGAAAAGCTGTGCTACACCACCAAGCATTCCCATTGTCGTAAGGGGAATAATAGCCTCATGGATGCTTGATATACTACTTATAAACGCAACTAAAAAGAAACCTATGTAAGCAACACCAAAAAACTTAAAGTTTGTCGTAATTCTATTCCAAGATGGTCTCGCTTTGATACGGTAAATCATACTCTGTGCATAAATTCCGTAAATACCGATTCCAAGTGTTATAACCTCAACAAGTAAACGTAGTATATGTGGAAAATTAAAAAAGTACATTGCAACAACAAGGGACATTAATCCTGTAAACACTCCAAGCGCCAAAGCCTCACGAGAGAGCCACGAAGTTTTTATGTTTTTCATCGCGGTCATTGCCAAGAATGGACGACCAAGATGCAAGGCTGAAAGTGGTAAGCCAAGAGCAGCAGGAAGCATTACAAGCAGCGCCATAATCCAGTTCGTACTCTCAAAACCAAAGAGACTCATAAAGTCACCCAAAAAGAGCGCCATAAAACCACCTAGTGAAATTTGAGTAAGTACCGTCATAAAAACAAGTGGTATCTCTTTATGTGCAGGTTTTAAGATGTGTTCATCCATCTCTTTCATATTTTCAGGTAGATTGTCTGGCAGTGTATAACGCGTTGTAGAGTTTGTAATGCGTGCATCTGGTAAAAACGGCATATTTGCCTGCTCATCTATGTCACGGTTAAGCCACTCTTCTACATTTACGACTTCTATTTCAATAGCTCCAGCAGGACAAGCTTGCACACATGCAGGAGACTGACCTTCGTCAAGTCTTTCGTGACACATATGACATTTTGTGACAATTTTACGCTCTTCATGAAATACAGGCACACCATAAGGACAGTTCCAAGTACAGTACTGACACCCTATACAAGTGTCATCATCATGCACAACGATGCCCGTTTCAGCGATTTTAATGTAAGACTCAGTAGGACAACCACGAAGACACTCAGGGTCTATACAATGGTTACAGCTCATAGAGTTAAGCATCTGAGTAAACGCAGGAAATTCTCCACCTTCCATCTCACCTACACGACGCCATTTTATATCGGCTGGGTTATTGTTTTGCTCATTACATGCCACTTCACAACAACGACACCCCACACAGGCAACGGCATCAAAGTGAAAACGGTATTGCTCACCCTCTTTAAGTGGCGGAATGTCGATAGAGTAAGAGCCACACTGCATATTTGTCTCAGCTTTGTGGTCTATAAAACTCTCTAAAGGTGTTTGCATATAATTCATCTCCATATATTAGTGATGAAATTATACTCTTCTTTTATGGGGATTGTAAGAAAATTATGTTTATTTTTT
The DNA here is from genome assembly GCF_026991475.1 of Sulfurimonas sp. Classification (GTDB taxonomy): domain Bacteria; phylum Campylobacterota; class Campylobacteria; order Campylobacterales; family Sulfurimonadaceae; genus Sulfurimonas. The sequence continues at coordinate 45,646 of NZ_JALXBK010000044.1, forward strand.
AAGCAAAAAATTATTGTATAATTAAAATATGTATAGATTAAATTTTAAAGACTACTTTTGCATTTCAAAATTTCTTGCACGCTTTGAGCAGCGAGACATTAACATATTAAATGTAAAACTACCCTACAATGACCCTTTAAAAAATATATCTGAACTTTATAAAAAATATGCAGAGGACGAAGATAGAGACTCTACACTTTATGAGTTTTTCAGACATACCAGAACTATTATACTTTGGCTTATTTTTATTGCTGTTATGAGTTTCTCTTTTGTAAGCATACAAAAAAGTATAAACATTAAAATCTATCTTATTTTTGGTCTTGTCGTTCCTTTTATCTATCTGCTTTATGTTGCATGGCAGACACTCTTTTACAAATTTCCAAACAAAGAGGAGAGTTCTTTAGTGGCTTTTTTTGCAAAGAAGTACCCTGAATATGACAAACGAGACACCCATGTCTTAAAAACATTCACTACACTTTTACTCGTTGAAATGGGTATTGTTTATACTTTTAGCATCCTCTTAAGCACTATTTTCATTTTTTGGGCATACTCCATAGAATTTTACAGTGAGAGTAGCTATGCTTTTTTAGACCCTATTAAGATGTGGTTTGGCACTGCAGATAGTGCTGGACATGCAGTTTTACCGCAACATTTTTTTGCCATTGCAATTACTGTAAGTATAATTATTCTTTTACTATTAAAAAGTTTTATATGGTTTCTCGCAAAAAGAAATCTTCAAAAAGCCATGAAACAAGCACTACTACAAAAAGCACAACCTCTTTTACAAAAGTTTTCTCAAAGCGTTGCAATAGAGATTTCAAATAATGAAAAGAAAACTACAGAAAATTTTGAGATACGAAAAAACAGATCGCAAAATATAGACCGCTCACAATATGACCTGCTTTTTTATCAGTTTGAGCTAGATGAAAAAGTTGTAGATATTTTAGAGTTGCAAAATGATAGTGACGTAGCTAACCTAAACGCAGCGTATTATAGTTTTGCTCTGTATGGAGGAGAACAAGAAGACAGTAAAACACTTAAAGAGTTACAAAATCTTGTCATTGTTGTAGCTTCTGCACAAACACTTCCAGACAACAGTTTTAAAGGTGATATGCTTACAATACTAGAAACAGATAGAGTACGGCAAATATGGATAATACCTTTAGTAGAAAAAGATGGCATTGTCCAAAAAGCATATAAGGGAGATTACCTCTATGAAGAGTGGCAAAAACAGATAAATGAGACTATAGGCGACTATAGGATAAGGTTGTACAATGAAAAGTAACGCGCCTACTTTTGCTTTTATAGGCAAACCAAATAACGGCAAAAGCAGCATGATATCGGCTCTGACTTTTGATGATCGCATTGAAGTCTCTAAAAGTGTCGGAACTACAACAAAAGCACTACAGTATAGCTACTATTATAAACAAAAAGTGGTGTGTAACTTTTTTGATACACCAGGGTTTGAACAGGCAAAAAAGATTGTCTCTTTTATAAAAGAGCATGAGAGTGAATACTTTGGACATGGGGTGCTCGATGCCTTTGTGTCACAATACAGCGAAGATGCAAGAATGCAAAAAGATATTGAAATTATCCGTGCCGTGCTTGCGAATGATTTCATAGTATTTGTCATAGATGTTTCACAACACTACAATCAAAATGTCATAGGCTATGAGTTTGAGATACTTCACTTTTTGAAAAAACCAGTCTTAATACTGCTAAACAAAATTCAAGAGCAGGACTACACACAAGAGTGGAAAGAGGCACTCTCTAGGTATAAACTGACAAATACTCACCCTATAAATCCACTTAACAGTAGTTATGAGAACATAGATACAATATACAAAAATCTCTATACCGTTGATGCAACACTCCAGCAAAAACAGTTTTTAGACCAACTTTTACACCTGCATAAAGTACATTACCAAGAGAAAAAGAGTCTGAGTGCCAAAGAGATTGCAGGGATGATAGTAGAGATTTTACAGTTTGAATCTGTTGTAAAGTTCAAAGAAAAAGATGCAGATGAGACTCTTAAAGAGGGAGCACTGAAAAAATACCAAAATGGCATTTACGCAATAGAGAAAAATAATAAAACAAAAATAGAGCAAATATGGGGTTATTACCAAATAAAAGTGCTAGATGAGCGTGCCGAAATAGATGCAAAACAGAGCGTGAACTTAGGACTTACAAAAAACCGTTTAGCTCTCATTGGCGCTAGTGTAGGAGCCATAGGAAGTGGCGCGGCAGTCGCGCCCATAGCTCTTCTTGATGGTGGTATTTCTACTGCTGTTGCTGCAACTGTTGGGGGATTGATAGGGGCAAAAGCAGCCTATGCGATAGGCGAGAAATTTGGTTCGTATATTATTTCAAATCATAAAATCATCCATAAAATGGATGCAAAAAACTACAATGCTACATTTATTTTACTCAAGCGTTCTCTTGAACATCTCTACCGTCTTATCAAACACGGTCATGCAAACAGAGAAGCCATAGTAATACCAAAAAATCCAGATTCTTGGCATTTTCCTGCAGAGTGGAGTTTTCAAAGAGATGAAGAGAAAAAAATAGCTGCGTTTCATAACAGTATAGTCAAAGATGAAAATACCAAGCAAGTTGAAGAAGAGTTATGTGAACTTATAGAGAAGGTGATTGAGCGAGAAATTAGCTAAATGTAATTTAGAATTACTCCAAATCCTCTTTATCCATCACAAAACCCACAACCAACAAGGCTATAACAAAAAGTGTAACCATACCTATAAAAAAGTAGTGCATTATATTTTTCCTTTCTCTTTTGCCATTTTCAAAAATCGTGTTTTATCACCCTCTTTTTTAAACGCAGTGTTTGCAAAGAAGAGTGCATTTTGTTGGCTTTGTACCATGACACCTTCATCAAGTTGAATGACTTTTATAATATCATCCCACGCAACTACTTCATTATTTCCATGCAGTCCATTTTCATCAAGAGTAAAATGTACATCCATATTTTTAGGAACATTCTTATCATAAAAGCGAGAAAGCATTCTTTTTCTTAAAAACCATCTACCATAGTACCAATAACCTACTAAAAAAGTAGAAAGATAAAGCAGTCCATAACTATTGTGTTTAAGTGCGCCAACAATGCCAAACTGTACAAGTCCCACAAAGAACCATCCCATATATCTTTTGTTGGAGTGACGCATATCGTAATCGTAGTAGAGTTTGCTTGTTTTTAGCGCAAGTTCTTTACTCCACTCAAAATTCACTTCTATTGGTTTAGACATGCTCTTCGCACTCCTCTATCATCAGTTCACTCTTTTTGATACACCCTGCGTCTTCAAGTTCTTCTATAAGCCCTAATGTTTGTATATAGAGTGCATCATATATCTTTTTATTTTTTGCATACAAACGGCTCTGCTTTTTTCCATACCAGTATGCGAGCGCTACCGTTGAAGCAAAAAGCGAATATATCCACCCTTGCCACTCTTTAAGGTTAAGTAATACGATGAAGTATTGCACAGAAAAGAGAACAAAAAATTCGATTGAAAAGATGATGACAAGGGTAGCACTCTGCTCAAAGTCAAGCGTATATTTTTCAAGCTCTTTAAGTCTTGCCAAATTTACATTAACTAGCTGCGCTTTTGACTTGCAATCATCTTTTAAATCATCTAATTTTATATCTTTTAAATGTATATTTGAGAGGTTATACTCTACATTTGTCTGCATATAATCTTCAAGTAACTGCGGATTTTTATCAAGTATTTGAATTATTTCTGCTTCATTTACTCTATTTTTACCAGCAACTCTTTGTACATCTTGCAAAACAATATCATACAGTCCAACAGTTTTTATTTCTCGAGCAACTCTGTCTAAGTTTATCAAAGATTTTGTCCTTATTTTTGGGAAATTGTAGGGACAAATGCCCCTACTTTTTTAATTTGCAAACGCAGGATCGTCTGCAGGTTCTATCTCTTCTTCAAGACCATAAGATGCAGTTTGATCTTTTGCAGGTAAAAAGATACCTATAAGTCCTTTTATACCAACACTCATAATAATGTTGTATAAAAATATCGCCCAAGCAGCAAGTAGCATTGTACCAAACATAGCAGCAAAAACCATATCAGGATTAAACTGTCCATCAACATAAAGGTGGCGACGAAGCATACCGTCAAGTCCTGCCATACCCATAAAGGCACCCATACCAATACCACCTATAAGATGCAGCCAAAAGTGTGCATTTGAGAGTTTATGTGAGTAAACTTTCGTGTTGTTTGTTACAAGTGGCCACATAACATATACTGCACTATAAAGTGTCATATAAAGCCCAACAATTAAAGCAATATGCACATGCGCACCGATAATCCACTGTGTATTGTGTAAAACACGGTTCATACCCATATCTGCTTGAATAATCGCAGCCGGAACAGCCAAACCAAAGCCTACTAGACCACCTAGAAGATATTTTAACTCCATTGTCATTTTAAGTGGACGCGCTTTCCAAAGTGTTACAAGTGTAATAAACAGCGCAAGTCCTTGAGTCAGTAACTCAAACGCAGTAACCATCTCACCAGAGATAAGTTTCATCATCTCAGGCTGTCCTTGATCACCAAGAAGATGATGTGACCAAACCATCCAAGAAACAAGCAACTCAAGCATCAAGGCAGCACGAGCCACATTTTCCATGAAAAGTTTTTGCCCTGTAATGAGCGTTGCAAGTAAATACCATGAACCTGCAACATAAATAAGCACAAGTCCATCAGCAACAAGGTCAAGCCCCCACCAAAAGAAGTTCTTGTACAAAAGTGCATCAATGGCAGTTACATCCAAAGGATGCCCCGATGCATCAAAAATTAGATAAATAAGCACTAAAACACCAGCACCTAAAATAACAAGTGCATCTAAAAATGTATCAACAGTACCACGAAAAATTGCAACAACAGGAAGTGCTAAAGCAGGCTCTTTTGTGTAGGGCTGTTTTCCCTGAAGTTTATTGATAAGATTTAAAAAACCATCAATACCAAAACCAGAAATAAGCAACTCTTTTGTTGTTTTATTTTTATGAATACCTACACGAGCAAAAATTGTTGCATAAATATTGTATATAAATGTCAAAGTACCAAGCATAATAAGTGCAATACCAACAATAAATACTAAACCACCAATAACTTTAAACTGATGAGTATCAGCAGGAAGTGGCCAGTAAAGCGTATATAGTGGTGCATAAGACCAAACAAATGCAGCTATCCAAGCTAATGCTGTTCCCCCAGTAATAAGCATCCAAGTAATATTGGCTAGTTTAATACTGTAAAGAGGTTTCTTTGTAAGATATGGTACCAAAAATGTAAAAGCACCAAAAACAAGTTGGTATGTAGAACCAAAAATACCTACAATAGGATGCACAGTCATAATAGAGAAAAAGTGCTCAGGATGAAAAAATTGCGCTGGAATAGGGTTAAGTGGTACATGTCCAACTTCTACCATTCTCATTATCATTCCCTCGATAGCAACCAAACCATAGAACAAAAATGCCATAACTACAGCACGAAGTGTAACCTTTTGCAGAGCGTTTAAACCTTTATGGTCAAAATTTGTACCATTTATCAATTTATTCATATAACTCATTGGATACCTCCATTATCTTTACACCCTACAACTTTTACCAAGTCTTTTACCATCATCAAATCTTTCCCATCTTCACTATACTGTTTTGGTCCAGAGTATTCTGTCGATGTCAAATCGAAAACACCATTGTGGTTAAATGTCCAAAGAATATCATTTGAATCAAGAATGCCATTCACATCTGTTCCCGGATTTACCTGCATCTGCATTACTAGAGAACCATCTTGACGAAAAAGTCCAAAACCATATACTAAGTCTCTACTATGTACATCAAACTCAACCGTTTGACCACATTGAATGACTATCTGTTTAGGAAGTCCTATCCATTTATGATTTTGAATTTCAAATTCATATTTTGCATCTGGTTTAATGTTATGTCTGTCAATATCCTGCGATACCCACGGAATAGTATTATATGTAAAAATATGGTGCCCCACACCACCTGCAACTAAAAAGGCCATATACCAATAAAATGGTATTCTAAAGACTGATTTAGCATCTTTTCTCGTAAGGTTATATCCAAACCATGCAACAACGGAAATAATCATTGCAGAATATATGGAGTAAGCAACCCAGTGAAAAGACAATAACTCAGCAGAGTTTGTAAACGTCATTTCGCTATCCTTCTATAAATTTGTGAAATTATATGAAATCACATAGTGAAAAAAATTGATATATATCAAGAAAAATCACTTATGATACTGCTAGTTGTATATTTTTTAATCATACGATTTTTTAAGTATGATTATTTTTTAATCAATAAACTATTCCATCGGCTTATTTTATCTATTATAATTGCACCATATATTTACTAGGAGAAACACACATATGGCAAACTTTAAAGCACTAAAAGGAGAAGGACACTTCCCGACACTCTTTATGGCCTTCTTATATTTCGATATGAGTTTTATGGTCTGGACAATGCTCGGGCCACTTTCAACAGAGATAGCTGAAGCACTGGCTAAAACAGGCTTTATAATGACGGCAGGGCAAAAAGCAACCCTACTTTCACTTCCTATTCTCTCAGGTGCTATTTTAAGAATTGTTCTTGGATTTAGTGTGGATAAAATTGGTGCAAAGAAGACTGCACTTATCTCTCAAGCTATCGTGATTGCTTCTCTTTTAACAGCTTTTTTTATGGGTGACAAAATTACATATAACATTTTACTTATAGTTGCACTAGGACTCGGGTTTGCAGGAGCATCTTTCGCAGTTGCACTCCCACAAGCTGGTCAATGGTATCCGCCAAAACTACAAGGTGTGGTTTTAGGTATTGCAGGTGCTGGTAACATCGGTGTTGTTCTTGACTTTATATTCGCTCCAAAGATTGCTCAGTACTGGGGTTGGTACTCTGTATTTGGTGTAGGTGCTGCTATGGCTATCATTGTATTTGTTGCATATCTTTTCTTAGCAAAAGATGCGCCAAAAGAGATTTATACACCACGTCCTAAAAAGGTCAAAGATTATCTCAAACTTTTAGGCGATAAAGATACTTGGTGGTTTAACCTCTTCTATGCAGTAAGCTTTGGTGGTTTCGTTGGTTTTGCTGGATATATGAAAGTTTACTTGATGAACACTTATCAAGCAGATATGTCTGCGTTTGGTATAGACTATCTTAACGAACCAAATGTAAAAGTTATTGCTGGTTATTTTGGTGCTATTACTATTTTTGCAGGTGCTGTTCTTCGCCCTGTTGGTGGAAACATTGCAGATAAAATTGGTGGAGTAAAAGCACTCTACTTTTTCTATGGTGCGGTTGCAGGGCTTGTTGCTCTTACGGCATTGGTTCCATTACCTTTTTATCTCTCTATTTTAGTACTCTTTTTAATTATGGCAAACCTTGGTATGGCAAATGGCGCAGTTTTCCAACTTGTACCTCAAAGATTTGGTAAAGATATTGGTATAATGACGGGACTAGTTGGCTGTGCTGGCGGTCTTGGCGGTACTGCACTTATTAAAACTCTTGGATGGTCTAAGGGTGCATTTAACGGATATACAGAAGGATTTTTAATTTTTGCAGCTGTTGTGCTTGTAGCTATCGCAGGTCTTAGTTTTGTAAAAACAAGATGGAGAACCACTTGGGGTGTTGCTGCTGGTGGAAGAATATAAAAGGAAAGAATGGTAATGACTTTAGAAGAAGCAAAACTCGCAAGAAGTAAAAAAGTAAATAAAGTTGAAAAGGTAAAAGATTTAAAAAATCCTACCGAGGCCTTTAATGCAATAGAAAAGTACGCAAAAGAGGGATATGACTCAATTCCGGATGAAGATAAAAAGTACTTTTTAAAATGTTTTGGTATTTATGACAAAGATGGGCTTACTCCAAAACAGTTTATGATGCGTGTCAGAATTTCTGGTGGACATCTAAACGCAGCACAAGCAAAAACTCTTGGAAATATCGCTAAAAATTATGGGCAAGACTACATCGACATCACAACCCGTGCGCAGGTTGAGTTTCGCTACCTAAACATAGAAGATATGCCTGCTATCTTACAAGAACTTAAAGATGCAGGTCTCAATGCTTACCAAACTGGCGTAGACAACTTTAGAAATATTGTTACAGACCCACTTGATAAATTTGGCTTTGACAATATTTTACCATCATTTGCACTACTCCAAAAAATTCAAGAAAAATTCCTTTTTAATCCTGAATGGATTTCAACACTACCTAGAAAATTTAACACTGCCGTTACAGGTTCAATGGCAAACAGATGTAATGTTTTTGGACATGATTGTTGTTTTGTTCTTGCACAAAAAGATGGCTATTATGGGTACAATTTATATCTTGGTGGTCGCGTAGGAATGATAGCAAAAAATGCAGATATGTTCTTAGCTAGTGAGAGTGAAGTTCTGCTTGCGTACGATGCACTTATTGAAATATTTAAAAAATATGGTTTTAGAGATAATCGTAATAAAAATAGACTCCATTTTCTTATAGACGCGGTGGGAATGCAGACAATTACTGCTGCCATTCGTGAAAATGCAGGAGTTGATTTTGCATCCGCTGGAGATACACTTACAACAACAAATGCACATGACACGCAGCATGGTAAAGTCCAACTCAAAGATGGTACTTTTGCCATTCAGGTTGTTGTTCCATCAGGAATATTTAGTGGAACTGCCCTACTTCGCGTAGCTGAACTTAGTGAAGCATTTGGAAATGGTGAGCTGCGTTTTAGTGTTGAGCAAAACCTCTATATTCTTGGAGTAAAAGAGACACAAACGCTTCTTGAAAATGACTTTTTTCAAGAGTATAAAAATGTAAATTCTCCATATTTTAACAATCTTATTGCCTGTGCAGGGACTGAGCATTGTAGTTTTGGTGTTATTGAAAATAAACGCGATGCTATTTCAATGTCTGAGTATCTTACAAACGCAGTGCCGCTTGAGAGCGGTAGAGTGCGTCTTTATTGGTCTGCATGTGTCAAAGGGTGTGGTACACATGAAATAGCCGACATTGGTTTTGAAGGATGTAAAGCAAAAGTAAATGGAAAAACAGAAGATGGTGTCCATATTACTCTTGGTGGAAAGATTGTAAGTGAAGGGCAAAATGGCTATACAGTCATAAAATCAGCTCCTCTTCAATTTGCCCGTTATTATGTTGAGAGCATTGTTTTAGAGTATAAAAAGCTTAGAAATCCACAAGAGTCATTTGAACAATTTAATGAAAGAGTTTTACTATCCTACTCTTCAGCATATATTGGTTTTTATATGAAATTACAAGCATATCTACGCTCAAAAGATATAAACATAGAACTCAATATCAATGCAATACAAAAAACTGGTAAAAATGAGGAGTTTGAACTTTTTGAACTTGGTCGTAAACTCTACTACCAATTTACAAAACAAGAACCATATACAGCTTATGTTCGATTTACAAATGAGAATAAAAGAGAAAAACTTATAGATGTTCGTAAAATCAATCCTGATATTGATGAAAATATTGCAAATATGCTCTTTAAAATGTTAGAGTCTGAAGAGAAACGAGCAGTTGTTTTCTCTGAACTTACAGAGTTTATAGCACTCTAAAAGGATAAAACGGTGCCATCATCAAACATAAAAACTTCTGGCTTTTCGCTTGCAAAGGGCAAAGAACTTACAGGTGATGACTTTTATGCTGTCAAAACCATGGGAAACATTACTGTGGGCATCGTTTGTGATGGTGTCGGTAGTGCCGATCATGGCGCCGAAGCAGCACAAAGAACAACAGAGTACCTACTTAATAATTTTAAGATACGCCCAAAAAGTTGGAGTATTGAAAAATCAATCACAACTTTTATAAAATCTATCAACTCTATTCTTTATCAAGAATCACAGGTAAATTATGAACGCAGTGAGCTTGTTACCACTCTCACCATTGTCGTCATAGCTGGAAGTCGTCTCTATGGTGCAAATGTCGGAGATAGCCGAGTTTATATCTACAGGGATGAAAAACTCAATCAAATCTCTTACGACCATGCAATGGATGAAGAGGGATATGAAAATGTTCTAACCCAAGCCATAGGTATAGATAAAGAGGTAGAGATTTACTACTTTGAAAACACCATTAAAGAGAGAGATAAAATTCTTCTTTGTAGCGATGGGCTATATAATGTTTTAGATAAAGAGCAGATAGAAAAACAACTCTCTGTGGGTTCTGCTACAAGCCTTGTAAAAAAAGCAAGTACAATCAAAGAGGACAATCTGCCTGATGATACGACGGCAGCTGTATTAGAAATTTTAAAAGTTGATGAAAAAGAGATACTTCGTAAGCAAGAGCTGCTTATTCTTCAAACACTTAAAGAGGGCGAAGTTATTGACGGATATGTGCTAGAAAAATCACTTATCCAAAACCAAAGAACATGGTTGTGTAAGAAAAAAACAAAACGCTACATCTTAAAATTTCCTCCAATTGAAGCAATAGACGATGCTACACTCATAGACCTTTTTGTCAAAGAAGCATGGAATGCAAAACGCCTCAAAGCAGACTGTTTTCCAAAAGCTGTTATTCCTAAAAACAGAACAATGCGTTACTATGTTTTACAATATATACAGGGAGAGAGCTTAGAAGCGTATCTCAAAAAACATCACTTAAGTGTGGATGATGCCATTAAACTTACTAAAACACTTCTGCAAATGGCGCAATACCTCATTAAACGAGATTTAGTTCATGGCGATATAAAACCAGACAATATTATGGTTGTAAAAGATGAAGATGAAAATCTCGTGTTTAAAATCATAGACTTTGGTAATATTACAGAAGTTTTTTCTACAAGTTCAAAAGCAGGAACGCCAAGTTTTCTCTCACCTCAAAGGTTTCAAGGCGAAGCCATTAGTGAGACGAGTGAGATTTTTTCTATTGGGGTAACTCTCTATTTGGCACTTACTAAAAAATACCCTTATGGGGAGATAGAACCATTTACAAATCCCTCTTTTAAAGAGGCGCAAAGACCAAGCAAATATAATGCTAATATTCCTAAATGGTTTGAGAGTATCATCTTAAGAGCTATATCACGAGATGAACATAAAAGGTATGAACACTACTCAGAGATGTTGTATGAGTTAGAGCGTCCTCAAAATGTAAAACCCTACTTTAATGAAAATAGTTCCATAATAGAGCGCGATCCTGTTCTGTTTTACAGAGTTGGTTTTACAGCTATGACACTACTCAATCTTATACTTATCGCACTTTTACTGCGATAAGTATAAAATAATTGAGCTATTGCTCTTTTCCGTTACCGTAGTTTTCAAAAAGATAATTTTCAATAATTTTTGCATCTTTTTTATCAATAGGAGCTTTAAACTCTTCAATCATTTTATTAACTTTTCCACGCCAAAATTTTCTTGACTGTGGTCCTTGATTTATAATATATCCAAAAGAGTGACACATCAAACAATCTGCCTGAACCGTACTAAAACCTTTACCCATCTTAATTTCAAATGGTATATACGGAACTTCTACACTACTTTTTACCTGTGCAAAAAGTGCACTTATAGATAACGCTGTTAATAATATTATTTTTTTCATCATTTAAATCCTTATACTACTTCTACATTAACTACTTGAATACCATTGTATTTGTAACCACCACGGTTCCAGCCAATATCTTTAGAGAGAGGTTGTTCTTCACCAAGAGAGTTCACCGCTTTTGCCATAATATTAAGTTTTCCATATTTTTTCGGTTTGAATCCAAAAAGGAATGCTCTATAGGCATATCTGCCCATATCTTCTTTAAGAGTCGCTTCTTCCCATGTTTTTCCATCATCAATAGAGATGAGAACTTTATGGATGCCATAACCACCATCCCATGCAACACCACGAACAACTACTTGTGAATTATGGTAAATTTTTGCACCGTTTTCAGGATAACCAATAACTGATTTCACATTCATTATAGTAATAGGTTTTGTCTTTTTCGCTTTATTTTCAGGTGTTTCACATTCACATTCGTTATCTGGAACTCTATAGGCTTTATCCATAAAGAAAAGAGATTTATATTTATCTGTCACTGTAATGTTACTAAGCATTTTAACCCAACTGTCAGAGTAGTATCCAGGAAGCACTAAACGCAGTGGATAACCATTTAAATATGGCAGATCTTCACCATTCATCTCATATGCTACGATAACGTGATCATCAAGTTCATCAAGCTCTAATTCTCGCACAAAGTTTGGTGTTTTATAGTAAGCTGCTTTTTCACGACCGTTAAAGCCTATCCATTTTGCACCTTCAAGAAGCCCTGCTTTGTCCAAAATGTCTTTAAGCCTTACACCTTTCCATCTTGCACAACCCATAGCACCACTACCCCACTGAATACCACCAGGAATAGGAGTAAATGCTGAACGGCTATTTCCACCACACTGAACTACTGCGTTTACTTCCACCTGTTCAAAATCACGCTTAAGATCTGCAATCGAAATTTTTAACTCTTTTTTTACAAAACCATTAATATGAATAGTATATGTATCAGGGTCAATATATGTAGGAATATCCGGAAGATGCCAACGCACAAAGAATTGATCATTTGGTGTAAATTCCTCTGTAAATACAGAGAGTGGCGTTTCCAATAATGGCGGTCTATCTGAATATGTAATAAGTGGTCTTTTTTCAGGAAAAGCATACTTAGATACTTTTCTTGTTTCATTAGGTTGGTGTGTTTCACCTGCAGCTAAAGATGTAGAGCCAAGCACCGCTGCTGATGCTGCAATTGAAGTTTTAAAAAAATCTCTTCTTTTCATAAATTTTCCTTATAATTGTTACTTGTATGTATTATTATAACAAGTTATTATTAAAAGGAATTAAAACTACTCTTCTAGTTCGGAATATCCCTTTTGAACTTGCGCTTTTTTTGCCAATAAATTTGCTTTTTTTGTGACATCTTCACCAACTATATGGTAGTGCTGATGAAGGTTTTCAAGAGATGTATCTATCTTCGTACAAAGTTCTTTAGAGAGTGTATCAAATCTGTAGCCCATTGCGTTTATCTCTTCTTTAGAGTTTATTTGCAACTCTTTCGTAAGAAGATTCAACTGCGCTTGAGACTTCACATAGTCTGATTTAATACGCTCTATCTCATCAATTAATATTTTAAGCTCTTCAAATACATCACTCATTCCATTATTTGTATCTGCAAGTCTCTCCATCTTTTTTGAGGAGAGTATCATCTGTTTCATTATCAGTTCACTTTGTGCACGAATATTTGAGAGGGTACTTTCGCCTTCATGTAAAGAGGTGGCCACTACTCCTGTATTTGATTTTAAAAGAAGTAGCTCTTTTTCAAAATCTTTCATAACGTAGGATAATTCTTCAGTAGTAGAAGTTACTATTTGGTCTGAAACATTTGTGGCAAGTGCCATAATATTATCTAATTTCATCTGTAATTCTCGTATATCATCCGATATACCAAATCTACTTTCAACTGCTTTTTTTAGGAGTTCTTGGAGTTTATTGTAGTGGTCTTTTTCAGAAATTCGTAAAATATCTATATGTTTGTGCACTACATCATCTAGTTTTGGAAGTTGCTCTTCACTAAAGTAGGTAAATGAGTTTTTAACATCATCATGCCACGCCTCAACTTGTAAAAACTTCTCTAAAAATTTTTCTTGATTTACCTCAATGGTGCTAAGTGTTTGAATATCTTCTATAAACTTCTCTCGAATTTCACTCTGCGTTTGCACTGTTTCATTTTGTGCTGCATTCATTCTTTTTTCAAGTTCTAAAATAAAATTTTTAAGTTGGGCAATTTCTTGAACCAATACAGTGCTAAATTCATCCTGTGTTCTTGATTGTAAAGAGAGCTGCGTTTGATGTAGAATATTCATAATAATATATAAGATCACTGCTACAAGTAGCGGAAAAAGTGATTCTCTACTCAGTAGCAATAAGTCATTACTATGCGGATGAATCATAAAGTGAATAATTGAGCTAAGTGTTCCAATACCGAGCATTAGTGGTGCATAATCTATCTTATTTGGCTGTTTTAAAATAGCAATTTGTCTTAAAAACAGAAGTGCCATCACGCCAAACGCAATGAGTAAATCAGTGTCAAACATTTTCTAATACCTCTTTTGGATTCTTAACTACAGTAGGATGCTCTGCTGAAGCTGAAAAACCCCATGCCGCAAAAATCGATTTTATATGTGCATTTGCAGCACTTTGCATATCTTTTGAATTGTCACCAATCATCCATGCACTATCTTTCATAGCATTGTAGTCATAATGACTCAATATATAGTTTAGCATAGCAGGATCAGGTTTTGAAGCATGTACTCTGTCTGCGCCGACTATAAGATCAAAAAATTTTGCAACACCTAAATGTGAAAGCATAGTTTTAGCAAAAACTGTCGGTGCATTAGTTGCAACAGAAAGGTAGACACCCTCTTTTTTCAATTGAATTAACAGTTCTAAAATACCTTCATAAAGATAAGGATTTTGAGTACATTGCTCTTTATAATGACGCTCAAAAAGTTCTCTATCTCTCGTCTCATATACTTTTGTATTATAAAAAAGTTCAGGAAGATTTCTTACTTCCATATTAATTGCCTCTACTATAAATTCTTCACTTAAAGGAGGTAAATTATGATTTTTCTTTCTTACATAATTTATGGAGATAGTTATATCTTTTTTGGAGTCAATCAAAGTACCATCCATATCAAATATAACTATTTTTTTCATGACTTCATCTTCTCATATAGTTCAATAAGCGTATCTACAAAAAGCTCACTATCGTTTGGACAAGAACAAACTCTATACTCTTTAAATCCCAACTCCTCAGCTATCTCTTTATACTCAACACCAAGCTCAAAATCAGTCTCTGAATTATCTATGGTAAACGCAATAGGGAAAATAATGACACCCCTGTTTCGTACAGTTTTAAGCTTATCTTCAAGCGATGGTGTAAGCCACTCCATACGCCCTACTTTTGACTGATATGCCAAATGCACATCATGAAATGCCATTCCCTGCTCTTGCATCATCTCTTTAAGTATCGCAACATGTCTATTTACATGTTTTTCATAAACATCACCTGCATCTACGATTTTTTTCGGAAGTCCATGAGCCGAAAATATGATGTCAAAATCACGGTATTCGTCATCGCCCACACTTTTTTTAATGTTTTCAATAATAGCTCTGTTGTAGGTGTTATTTTGAAAAAAGTGTTTTATTTCAACAAGTAGAGCAGTGCCACCACTTTTATGATATGCCTCTTCAAAATCCTCTAATGAAGATTTTGTAGTCGTTGTTGAGTATTGAGGATAGAGAGGAATCAAATAGATTTTATCTATCTCTTCGCTCTTTAGTCTCTCTATAACTTCAGTAGCAAAGGGAGGTGTATAACGCATAGCAAAATCAACTACAAACTTTTCACCAAGCCTTTTTTGTAGTTTATCTACAAGTTTTTTTGTATGCCCTACTATGGGTGATTTACCACCTAATTGTCTATAAATCTCTTGTGAAGATTCTGT
This sequence comes from Sulfurimonas sp., assembly GCF_026991475.1. GTDB lineage: Bacteria > Campylobacterota > Campylobacteria > Campylobacterales > Sulfurimonadaceae > Sulfurimonas. The sequence goes on from NZ_JALXBK010000044.1 coordinate 61,183, forward strand.
GCGGTTAAAAACAATAAGTCCACCCACCAACTTACGAACAACATTACTCTTCATTGTCAATATATTTTTATCAGCAAACATATTTTTCAAAAACATCTCAACTTCATGAAGATTATTTGGTCCTCCCATATTGAGAAGAATTATTGCCTCTTTTTTCACGCACTTTCCTCTTTTTTTATATAAACCCCAAGCCAGACAACGACTTTTTTTGTTTTTAACAAAGTATGCTTTGTATTTGCAGGGATGAAGATAGAATCACCTGCTTTTAATTTGTGTACTATACCATCAATTTGTAGTTTTGCACAACCCTTTAAGACAACTACCCACTCATCTTTATCTTTTTGTAAAAATTCTTGTGGTGTTTTTAGAGTATTACTTACTATGCGTTTTATTACTACATTTTTTTTGCTTAAAAGTGTTGTGAAATTTTCATCATCAACTAAAGGCAGCTCAAAATCAAAAAGATTAGCCATAGTTAATCTCCCAATGCCCTTTTCTTGCACTTCCTACTCTTTTAATTTTATTCTCTTTTTTCAAGTTTACTATCTGTTTTTCAATGGCTCTTGTAGTCAAATCTAGAAGCTCTGCTAACTCTCTTATGGTAATTTTTGGATTTTCTTCTAAATAAATTAAAATTTTATCCTCTGTATTTACCGAACTTTTTACCGAACTTTTTACCGAACTTTGAATAGTCTCTAAAATCACTTCTAACATAAATTCTATAAAAGGTGTGCTTTCACCTAAACTTCCAGACTCTTCTAAAGCTCTATAGTATCTCTCTTGATTATCTCTTATAATACTTTCGGTAGGAATAGCACTAAAAACTTTTCGCCATTGATGTAAAATTACTGATTGCCAAAGTCGTCCAATTCTACCATTTCCATCAGAAAATGGATGAATAAACTCAAACTCATAATGAAATACGCAAGATTTGATAAGCATATGTTCATCACTTGTTTTTAACCACTCAAATAGATTTTGCATTAATTGGGCTACAACACCAAAAGGTGGAGCGACATGGCTTACCCCATCACTACTACCAACTCCTACATTAACACCTCTAAAACTTCCAGCACTATTTAAAATACCTTTCATCAAATAGTTATGGGCTTTTAACAAATCATCAAGATTATCATAGCTATAATTTTCAAATGCTTTATAGGCTTCTATAGCACCCTCAACCTCAAGTACCTCTTGATAACTACCCAAAACTCTCTTTCCATCTAAAATTGCAGTAATCTTCTCTTCTCCCAAAAAATTACCCTCTATCTCTAAAGTACCGACAAGAGTCTTAATACGATTTTTTTTTCGAAGCTGTGGAGTAATGATTTTGTCAGATTTATACTCTAATCTAGTAAGTTCTTCACCTATTTTAGTTGCTAAAGACAACATTTTAGAAGTGATTGTATAGGGAGGTTTATAATTACTCATGAAATATTACTCTCCTTACCCTCTACAATCTTCACTTCATCCTCATTTAATCCATAAAGCTTATAAACCAAGCTATCAATCTCTTTAATACTATCATCTACCAAATGCTCTAGCTTCTCAATCTCCTCTTTTATCTCTATCTTATCGACTGCGTTTAGGCTCTCAAAGTGTTTGTTGTATTTTGCTATTTTCTCTTTTGATTCTATGATGGTGTCTACTACATTTATAAATGGTTCTTGTTTCTCTTTTGGTATTTTTGGGATTGGTAATTTTCCAACACCATTAGGAAAATATTCAAAACTTCCTCCACCCGTTTGTTTTCCAATACTTTTATATCTAAAATTCAAAACTTTAGAATTTAAAAGTGCCAATAAATATTTTAAATCAAAATTAGCATTTGTATCAAAAATGATTGTCATATTTGAAAATGCTAAATACTCATTTTTACAATCTAGTACAAAAGTATTTTCAAATGCTCTTCTACTGCAAAATATTTTATTATACTTATAAAGTTCCTTATGCATTGGGCGGCTATATCTCCACCATATTCTACCTTCATTTTTAACAGTTGCTCTATTTTCTAAAAACTCTTTATTTTCAAGCAAATGATTTTGTATTGAACTTGGCAAATCTTCAAAGTTTTCTATGTCTTCAAAATATAAAATATATGTTTCTTTACCCTCTATAAAATATCTTTTTATATTTTTACCCGTCACTCTTGGCTTTATAAATTCTTTTGGAAATTGATTTGGATACTCTTTAAATAAAAATACTTTATCTGCCGCAGTTTCCATTCCTTTACCAATTTTAAAGATACTATTTAGCTTTGAATGGGAACTATCTATTTTTTCATTTATAGCACTTATTTTTTTCTCTACTAATGAAAAAACCATATCTTTTTTTAAACTTACTTCAAAATAGTTTTTTATATCAGAGATGATTTCATTAATTTCACTTACTTCATAATTTTTTTCTTTAAAGTTATAAGCCAAACATTCACTATCTTTTTTATTTTTATCAAATTCTATAATAGCAGAAGTTATTGAAGCATCTTGAAAAACCATATATTTTTCAAAATTTAAAATTTTTGAAATAGGTGCATTGTCTAATATATAGTTTCTTAGTTTTACAGCTTTTGCAAAGTGTAAAAAAGCATTTGAAGTTATAAAGCCCACTTTACTTTTTGTTATTTCTATGGCTTTTGCTACAAAATAAAAAAGTATATCGCTTTTATCTTGCCAAATATTCGGAAATCTATTTTGTATCTCTTTTGCTAATTCTGATTTAGCCCCTAAAGTTTGAATATTAAAATACGGTGGATTCCCTATCACAACATCAAAACCACCATTAGCCATTATTTCAGGAAAAAGCTCATTCCAGTCAGCAGTAAGTGAGTTTGCACTTTTAATGTTGCCCATAAGATTTGAAAGTGGTCTGTCCCTTTTTGCAGTTTGTAGCCATAAAGAGAGTTTTGCTATGCCAACACTTGCACCATTTATATCTACTCCAAAAAGATTTTTTTCTATGATTTGCTTATCTATATCGTGATGTTCAAAGAGTCCTGCATCTGCTAATTGTAGCTCTCTTTGTATCCATTTATGCTCATCTAAAAGATATCTAAAAGAAGCAGTTAAAAACGCACCACTTCCACACGCTGGATCAACTATTTTTAGGCTCTCAAGATACTCTCTATATTTGTGCAGATTCTCGCGCCTCATCTGTTTTGCTTTTTTACCCTCTTTTGTTGCATCAAAAAGTTTTAACTCCTCTTTTTTCACATCGCAGAGTTTTGCGACAGTATTGTTTATGATGTAGTGCGTAACAAACTGAGGCGTGTAAAAGACACCATCTTTTTTTCTAGTATCTACTACCTTGTGTTCTTCAAAGAGAGACTCTTTAATCTTCTCCAAATCATTTAATGATTGTTCAAATATATGCCCTAAAACCTCTACATCTACATCATCACTAAAATCATAAGCACTTAAATGAGATAAATCATCTTTAATTATATAGTCATCTATTATGAGATTTTCTAGCAATTCATCAGGCTTAAAAAGATTTCCATTATATCTAGGAATATTTACTTTAGCATTTCCCACATCTATAAAATGAAAATACTTTTTGTAGTAATTATAAAGAGGAGTATCATCTCCCCACTCCTGAGAACTCTCATACTGTTTTATAACAGCATCAATGCTATTTGCAGGGATCAGCCCTCTATCTTCAGCAAAGAGTATAAACATAAATCTATCAAGCAGTTTGTTTGCCGACTCAAATATACTCTCTTTTGATAGCTCTTTATTGTTATCAATAAGATTATTTAAAAGTTTTAATCTAAAATTACTATACTCTTTATAGACCTCTTTGGTTATCTCTTCTTGTGATTTTGAGAGTTTTTTGAGTCTTGCTATTTCGCTGGATTCTAAGGATGGTTGTGAGAGAAGTGCATAGAGTATGGTGTAGCTCTCGTTTTTTGTCATATCTAAAGAGAAGCAGACATCACTACTTTCACTATAAATGTCAAGCTGTTTAAAGTTTGAAATGATGACATATTTACAAGTTGGTTTTTCGTTTTTATAACGAAATGCTTGCGCTATGATGTCACGATTTGATATTTTTTTATCACTACTTTTTAGCTCTATGATTGCTATTGGCTTGCTATTTTTATCATAAACCACACCATCAGCTTTTTTCATATCTGTAGTGTTTTTCACCTCTCTTACACAGTTACTCCATTGAAGCATCTTTGCAAGCAGAGCAATAAACTCAGCACCATTTGCATCTTCAGCTATAAATTTATTTTTTGTAACAAGTTTAATGATGTCGTTACTATCTGGAGCATTGAAAGATTTTACAAAATTTTTAAGGAGTGATTTTTGAAACATATATGAACCTCTGATTTATTAGTATGATTTTACCTAAAATCAGGTTTAAAGTTTATTTATGTTGCCAAAAGAAAAGTTTATGCAGCAACTTGCAAATGAGCAGAAGATATTTTTTCCACATCGCTTAAAAGCTTAAAACTAAGCCTAGAATAGCCTTCAAGTTTTTGGTTCTTATATATGTTATAGTAGCTATCTATAATTCTATCAATATTGTAAAGTCTATCAGATTGTTCAGCCGTTAAACACTCTCTATTTTCTTCTAATGCTTTTCTATCATCAAGTATTTCAAAAAAAGTCTCATCATGAAAAAAAGCTTCAAGATCAAAATTCTCTAAGTTTTTCTGTAATCTGTTTAATTGTTTGTCTAAATTCATTGCTAACCTCCACCCTGTTTACTTTTGCACCTAATTGTTCTTTATGCTTACTCAATGTATCCACAATTGTACTATCAATTTTATATGAAGTCAATATTTTGCCATTTTGTGCGACAATAACAGCCCAATTGTCTTCTTTTGTATAAAAAACCCTATCCCATAAATCAGCTGCTTCATAGAGTTCAAAAAATGTTTCGTCACTACTAAGAGCATTAAATGTTTTTTGTAAATAGTCATGCTCATCAATAACTATTTCTTCAATATTCATTCTTTTATTCAGGTGTTTTCTGTAGTCTTTAATGGTATACCATAACATTGCAAAAGAAGATATTGCAGATTGTTTGCTTGTAGCATCAAAATTTTCTAAATGAATTAAAAAATTATTTTCAACTTTCTTATACTTTTCCATCACCAAAATATACCCATTAAACTTCAATCCGTAAACTAACTTCATACATAAACTGCTGCAGAGGCAACATATCTTCATATATTTCAAAAAGAGTTGTAATGAGAGCTTTACCATCTTCTATAAGATGTGGGTCTAAAAGCTTATATGTTGCCATACCTTTATAGAGAGATAAGTCTGCGTTTGGCATATCTTTGTCAAAACCTTTTGGGTAGCGTTTATAGCCTTTTTCAAGATGTGTATAATTTTTTCCCATCCCTTTGATTTTGTTCAAAATATCTGCAAGTTCTTGCCGCTTTGCATCATCTTTTATATATTCACGAAAAGCATCAAGCATAGGTTTTTCAAACCATCTCACACCAACTGCAACATAAAGTTCCTCTGGGGAGAAATGCATATAAAAAGAGGAGCTTTGCATCCTTTTGCCAGATCCTTGCCAAAATATTACACCAATACGGTGTTTAATTGGCTCTTTATTTGCACCCATTCTACGGGTATCTCTGTAAATTCTATAGAGTGATTTGTTTATTTTTGGTTCTGCGTTTATGGTGGGCTCTAGTGCTTGAAGATGTTCACCCATCTCTACGACAAAAGCGCGAGATGGGTTGAGAATAAGGTTTTCATACTCACTTTTATGAGCTTCAAACCATACTTTGTTGTTGTTTTTACGAATAGAGTCTAAAAAAGGTAAAACTTTTGGTGAAAAACCACTAAACTCCATATTTGTCCTATGCTAACTTTCTATTTCTAAACGCAAGTATAATAATAACAAAGACAATTGCATAACTAATAGGTACAAAATCAGGAATAGGAACCGGATCACCTTTTGCGTATGAGTGCATACCTGCAAGGTAGTAGTTCACTCCAAAATAGGTCATAAGTACAGATGTAAATGCCATTAAAGAGATTACGCTGTAGTTAAAATCATTATAAATAGATTTAATAAATCTTAAATGCAACACAACAGCATAAACAATGATGGTTACAAGTGCCCAAGTCTCTTTTGGATCCCAACTCCAGTATCTACCCCAAGACTCATTTGCCCAAACACCACCAAGGAAATTCCCAACCGTAAGCATTGCAAGACCTATCATAAGGCTCATTTCATTGATTGCGTTTAACTCTTTTATAGAGAGTGAAATTTGTCTATCGTTCTTTTCATTTTTTGCGATGAACAGAAGTAGCGTAATAAACCCAAGCAAGGCACTCAAACCTAAGAAACCATAACTCGCCGTAATCATAGAAACATGTATGCTTAACCAGTAAGAGTTCAGTACAGGCACAAGATTTGTGATTTGAGGGTTCATCCAACTTAAATGTGCAACAAATAGAATCAGACCTGCTAAAATAGAAGTCGAAGCAAGAGTAATTGGTGACTGCTTAGAGAAAATGAAACCAGCCAAAACTGTTGCCCAAGCAATATAAGTCATAGACTCAAATCCATTTGACCAAGGAGCATGTCCTGAAATATACCAACGAAGAGCAAGCCCTAAAGTATGTGCTAGGAAGAAAATTCCCAAAAGCCCCAAGGCAGATTTTGTAATAAATGTCATTTTAAACTGTGGTTTTAAAATTTTAATAAAACTAAGAACAAGTAAAACAAAACCGACTATGAAATACAGAGGCCAAAGAATTTCAAATATATTTGAATGGTTATAGAAAATTTCTGCTTTTATTCTACTTGCTTTTGGATAAACAGCCGCACCATACTTTTTCTGATATGCTGCAATTTTATCAAGTGCTGCATTACTCTTAGACCAATCACCACTTTTTAGTGAAGCATCTACAGAAGTAAAATAGTTTACAGCAAGATTTCTTACACGCTTACTATTTTGAGGTGAAAACTTTTTCAATGCTTCTATTGTTGCATACCATTTGTTATTTACATCATTTGGTTTTGGCCAAATTTTTAGAAGTGAACCTGTAAAAACCATATAAACAACATTCACTTTTTCATCAATCTTTAGTGCAGCTTTATCAAGTCTTTCTCTATCTTTTGGAGCTTTTCTTGAAGCCTCATCAACTAGTTTCATAAGCTTATAGCCACGCATATTTTCAGGATCTTGAAAAAATTGTGCAAAAGAGGCATATTTTGCATCTTTTGCAATACCTATTATTTTATTAATATTTTCATTTCCTGTTCTGATTAACTTTATATTTCTATAAATATCAGGACGCATCATCATTCCTAAAAGTACCTGATCTGCATTAAGTGTTTTATCTCCAACCTTTAGCGTAGCACTTCTGTGAATCTTTGCAAGAACTTCAATAGCAAGCGTATCTATTGGTTTCATTCGCCCTTTTGTATCTTGTACAACTAATTTAGAAAACTTTTTCGCATGCTCTTTAGGAAAAGACAAAATCGTTTTTATTGACGGATCTAAACTATCTGCATGCACCGATGGAGTTATACTAAGTAAAACTCCCATAGCAAGCAATGCAGGAATAGCTTTGGCTTTTGCTGCATCTTTTGCTTTTTTTGAAAGACGAGAAAATCTATGTTTTCTTGAAAAAAGTGTCCAAAACAGTCCAAATGCTAAAAGTGCATATCCAATATATGTTGGAAGTGTTCCTGGATCATGATTTACTGACAAGACGGTTCCTCCTTCATCCATATCATAAGAAGATTGAAAAAATCTGTAATGTCTATACTCTAAAATATGATTCATATAAATCCTATATTTTTCATGAAAATTATTTGCTTTATCAATAACCTCCACCTCACTTGCATACGAGGCTGGACTCATAGAGCCTGGGTATCTATCAAGCTTAAATTTTAGTAACTTGATTTGAAAAGGAATTTGAATCTCTTTTGAACCAAAAGAGACATAGACATCTACACCATCAACATTTACATGCGAAGCCTCGCCCTCTAAACCATTTCTAAAATAAGCAGTTACATTTTTTTTATGCCCATCAACATCTACAGAAAAACGCAAAAGTCCAAGACCAGAAGCTCTTAATTTAGCATTAGGGTTTGTGATCACTTTTTTAACAGCATGTGGCAAATATTTACGAAGTACAAAACTACCAAATTTTGTTGTATAAAGAACTCTATTGTTCAAGAGATCATTGTCGTTTGCTGCTAATTCTCCTTTTGATCTATCTGACATTTTCATATAAGAGAGTTGCATATTATGTTTCATATAGAGCTTATTGTCTTTTAAAAATATAGATATTGTAGGCTTCTTAAATGTTTTACCAGATTGAAAATCTAAAATAAAATTTCCAGCATTATAGTAGTTACCTTTATCTAGTGCAACAGGTTTTCCTCTACCTCCACCAGTTACCATCAGACTTAGCATTGAAGAACCTTTGGTGTCTTCTACTATTGAAGTTATGGCATTTGGAATATACTCTTTGAGGGTAACATCTACATCTTTACCTGCAACATCCAAAGAGGCTTCTAAGTCGTTATTTAAACGCTTAGAGAGATAGGCAATTTTAGAGTATGATACTACTTTGTCACCTACTTTTGCTTCTACATCAAAGTACGGATCTGAGCTCATCATAGAAGAGGCAATCATACCATTTCTGATATGCATAATACCCTCATAGCCCATATATCTGGTAACAGCTGCACCAAATAAAATAACTAAAAAAGCAATATGAAATATAAATATAGGAGCTTTTTTAAGTGTGTACATTTTAAAATGTATAATATTATAAACAAGATTTAAAGCTAAAATCCCTAAAAGAACATTAAACCATTGTGCATTATAAATTTCTGCTTTTGCGGTCATCGTTCCATAGTCATTTTCAACTATAGTCGCATATCCAATGGCAAATGCAAAAATCAGCATCAAAACCACCATAGATTTCATTGATCCAACAAAGGATAAGAGTGTTTTCATTGTATTCCTTTAATAAAAAGTTATTGTAATAAAAATAAGATAATAGAATGTATAAATTATATGCTTAAATTAAATGTGTAGCTCTATTTCAAAACATTTTATCTTTTTATCACATAAAAACACATTTCCATCATGTGCTTGTGCTATTTGACGAGAAAGTATTAGACCGAGTCCATTCCCCTTAATTTTAGTACTTTTAAAGGCTTCAAAAAGTTCCTCTTTATTCTCAATTGCGACACCTGTATCAAATATTTGAAATATATGTCTCTCTTCATAAGAAAAATGTTTTATCTCTATTGTTCCCTCATCATTATCATCAGCTTCAATAGCATCTACTGCGTTTATAATAAGATTTGAGAAGAGCATTTCAAGCAGATCTTTGTCTGCGTTTAGCATAAAATCATCTTCTGGAAAAAGAAATGTTATCTCTTTTGAGTAGTCATAATATTTTAAAGACATATCTATAGATTCTCTCAGTTCACTCCATAAAAATTGCTCTTTATTCGCTATAACACCTTTTGAAAACATCAGCGTTGCTTTTATTATTCTGTCAATTCTACTTACAGATTTTTGTATCTCCTCAACAATAGGTACATTTTGAGGAATGACCTTCTTTTTAAGGGCAGAGCTTAAAAGAGAGATGGAACCTATGGGATTTCTTATTTCATGAGAGAGGTGTGCTGCCATCTGCCCCATTGTTGCTAAATTTTCTTTTCGTTTTTGATCAGTTATATCTGTAACACTTAACATCACTTTATCTTTATAGGTTGAACTTTTTACAAGATAAGAGCGCGTATTAAACTGAATCTCATAATCTTCATCTCTGTACGATAACTCTTTAAGCAGTTTATAGAGTTCTCTAGCATAAGAATTTTGCACAAAAACAGTATTATCACTATTGAGTATCCAGATTGCATTTGGTAAAAATTCAATCAGTTTTTCAACAGTATCTTGAAGATTTGCATAAGAGCTTTTGAGTTCATTAAACTCATTTTCTACTTTATAGGTCTGCTCTATTAAAAGATTTAACTCTTCTGGTGTAACTGCTGCCATCTAAAGTTGAAATCCTGTTAAAATTTTATAGAGTGCATGCGCATCATCACTTCCTGCAAGTTCTCTAATTGAGTGCATCGCATAAGTAGGGAGCCCAATATCTATGGTATCTACGCCTATACGAGTAGCAGTAATTGGACCTATGGTAGAACCACATCCCATATCGCTACGGGTTACAAACTGCTGCAATGGTAACTGCAACTCTTGAGCGATTTTCATAAACTTAGCAATAGTTTGGGAATTTGAAGCGTAACGCTGATTTGCATTCACTTTTATGACAACACCTCTATTTATATATGGTGCATGGTTTGCATCGTGTTTAGAGGGGTAATTTGGATGGATTGCATGAGCATTGTCAGCACTTACCATTAAAGAGCTTCGCACCATTTTCATATACTCTTCAAAGTCTGGAAAGATTCGTTTAAGTGTACTCTCCAAAAAGCTTCCCCCTGCTCCACTCGTTGAATCACTTCCAACCTCTTCATGGTCACTTGCAATAAACAGCATAGGTTTCTCTTCATGCACACTACAGATACTCAGCATTGCAGTGT